>JAYTNC010000197.1:0-1629 GCA_043748515.1 Gemmatimonadota bacterium
ACGCCGCGACCGTCGCGGCGCTGCACGACGAACTGCTCTTCCTCGTCGCCTTCCCCTGCTCACTCGCGGTGCGCCGCGCCGCGCGAACTGCGCAAGCTCGCCGACTCGGGGATCACCGGCACCCACTCGACGCACACCTTCATGTTCGGCGCCGCGCGCTGGCTCGCGCAGCATGGCGAGTCGCCGAGCTTCGCCTTCTCCAAGGCGCGCGACGCGGAGCGGCTCGACCTGCTGCTGCACCTCGTGCTCACGACGAGCGAGCAGGACCGCTTCGAGTCGGGCGAGGTGGGCACGCTCGAGTGGATGCGCGAGGCGGCAGCCGGGCACGATCCCGCCGTCTGGCTCCTCGCGTAGGCGCCCGCTCCGGGCGCGGAGAACGACGTCGCCTGGCGTACGCTCTACGACGACGCCGAGGTGCCGCTGCGCTGGTCGCTCGGCGACTCACCGCACTCGAGTGCGCGCGATCAGGTGCGCGTGCGCGCGAGGTCTTTCCCACCATCTACGCGAAGCACCGGGAGATCCACCTCGCGCCGCTCGGCGAGGGCGCGACGCTCTGCGTGCTCGGGGCCGCGCCGCAGGACCGTTCCGCGCTCGAGGCCAACTACGGCTACGTGTTGTTCAGCAACGGCGTGCCGATCGGGTACGGCGGTGTGACACCGTTCGGCGCACAGGCGAACACCGGCGCGAACATCTTCGAGAGCTTCCGGCGCAGCGAGGCGCCGTTCCTGTTCCTGCAGGCGCTGCGCGCGTTCCGCACGATGTTCGGCGTGACGCGCTTCGTGGTGAACCCGTTCCAATTCGGCGCGGGCAACGAGGAGGCGATCGCGTCGGGGGCGTACTGGTTCTACGACCGGCTCGGCTTTCGCCCGCAGGAGGCGACGCTCGCGGCACTCGCGACGCGTGAACGCGAGCGCATCGCGAACGACCGCGCGCACCGGTCGTCGATCACCACGCTGCGCGCGTTGGCGCGTGGCGACGTCGTGCTCACGCTCCCCGACGCCGAGGGCACTGGCCCGATGCCCGAGCGACTGCTGATCGATGCTGGACGATCGGCCACGAAGGCGCTCGCCGCGGCGCGGAACCCGACGCTGATCCCGACGTCGGAACCGTCACCATCCCTTAATCCAGCCCGACCCCTTTCTTCATCTCTCCGTCATCGGCACGAGAACCACACTTCCTAGCGTGATAGGTGAGCGGCGGCCGCGCATGGACCGCCCACCACCCACGCCGGAGGGATCGTGCTTCGCTACCTGCTCGAGTCGGCCCCCACACGCCCGCGCACCCGCAGCGCCGCGTTCATCTCGTTCGCGTTCCACGCCGCGCTCGTCGGCAGCGCGGTCGCCGCCACGGCGATGGGTCCGGTGGATGAGGAGGTGCCGGTCCTCCCCACCAAGCCACCGATCTACATCCCGACTCCCGAGCAGCCGCCGATCGCGCGCGCGCCGCGCGCCCCGCGGCCGGCGTCACCGCGCACGCCGAGCCCGGTCGATCCGATCGTCGTGCCGGTCCAGGTCCCAAGCACGCTACCGCCGGTGCCGGAGCCGGGCACCGTATCGATGGATCCCTGGACCACGCTGCCCGGACCCGTCGGCACGCCCGACGGCACCGGTGACATCGGCGCGCCCAGCG
>JAYTNC010000198.1:0-4130 GCA_043748515.1 Gemmatimonadota bacterium
CGCCGAAATGAGATGGGGCGACTGCGCACGCAACGTGCTACTTCGTCGTCGCCTCGCGCCCGAACAGTTCGTCTATGTGGATGCGGAAGACGATCGCGCGCTCGGGAAGCGGGTCATCCGGCGTCATCGTCTCGGGCACCAGCCGGCGCAGGATGGCGAGGCTCTTGTGGTAGATCCCGACCTCGGTCGGGCTCCCGTCGGCGCGCAGGAGGTAGAAGCCGCCCTTCACGACCACGCTGCGCCACTCGAAGAGCGCGTCGATCTCGTCGACCTCGAACGCGACCCACCGGTTGTGTGTGAGCACCTCCATCTTCGTGCCGGGCTGCGTGCGGCCGTAGAGCCACCCGTCGTCGTAGATGAACGAGATCGGCTCGATGTCCACGCGATCCTTCCGCGCGAAGGCGAGGCGGCCGACGTGATGGCGTTCGAGGATCGCAGTGCACTCCGAAGGGTCGAGATCGCGGAAACGCGGCTTGGAAGTGGGCATCGCGGGATCCTCAGGGCGTGAGTGCGCGGTAGGCGGTGAGCACGCGGTCGAGCGCTTCTTCGGGCGTCGCGCCGTCGGCCGAGAGATGGCCCATCTTCCGGCCGGGGCGCGATTCCTTCTTCCCGTACAGATGGACGCGCACCCCCGGGACCGCCAGCGCCTTGGCGAAGTCGGGCGTGCCGCGTTCCCAGAGATCGCCGAGGAGGTTGTGGATCGCAGCGGGGCGCACGACGTCGACAGCACCGAGCGGGAGATGGCAGATGGCGCGCACGAGTTGCTCGAACTGGCTCGTGGGGTGCGCGCGCTCGGAGTGGTGGAAGGTGTTGTGCGGCCGCGGCGCGAGTTCGTTCACGAGCAGCGAGCCGTCGTGCAGCACGAACATCTCGACCGCGAGGAGGCCGACGATGCCGAGCTTGTCGGCGATGCCGAGCGCGAGCGTGCGCGCTTGCGC
This sequence comes from Gemmatimonadota bacterium, assembly GCA_043748515.1. Lineage (GTDB taxonomy): Bacteria > Gemmatimonadota > Gemmatimonadetes > Gemmatimonadales > Gemmatimonadaceae > Pseudogemmatithrix. The sequence continues at coordinate 939 of JAYTNC010000198.1, forward strand.
CTCGAGGTCGTCGTCAGCACCCGAGGGCGTGACGGCCCAGGTGAGCACGCCCTGCGTGTGCACGTTGCGCGAGGTGGGATACGCCACCGCAACGCCGTCGGCGCGGCGCGCGACCAACACGCTGATCTCGGTCGCGATGTCGAGGAAGGCCTCGACGACGCAGACCGGGGCGCGCAGCGATTCGAAGGCGGCGCGGCCTTCGTCGGGCGTCTTCACGCGTACCTGTCCGCGGCCGTCGTAGCCGCCCATCGCGCTCTTCACGATCGCGGGCCCGAGCGCGGCGACGGCGTCGGCGGTGGTGGTCGAGTGGCGCACGGTGCGGAACGGGCCGAGCGGGAAGCCGTTGGCCGCGAGCCATTCCTTCTGTCGCGCGCGCTCCTGCACCACGTACACGGCCTCGACGCCCGGGCTCAGCGGCGCGAGCGCGGCGACGGCCTCGAGCGAAGCGCGCGGGATCTGCTCGATCTCGAGCGTCACCGCCGCGCAGCCGGTCGCGAGCCGTGCGGCGGCCTCGACGTCGGCCCAGGGGGCGGTGATCGTCTCGTTGGCCACATGGCGTGCCGGGCAGTCGCGTTCGGGGTCGAGCACGCGCACGTCGTAGCCGAGCGTGCGTGCGGCCATCGCCGTCATGCGGCCGAGCTGTCCACCGCCGAGGAACCCGATGGTGGCGCCCGGAGGAACGGGCGCGTGCGTCATGGGAGCGTCTGCGAGCGGACGTCGGCGGCGCGGCTCGCGCGCCAGGCACGGAGCTTCTCGCGCACCTCGGGGTGATGCGCTCCAACGATCTCGGCGGCGAGGATCGCGGCGTTGGTCGCGCCCGGCTTGCCGATCGCGAGCGTACCGACCGGGACACCGGCGGGCATCTGCACGATCGAGAGCAGTGCGTCGAGTCCGTTGAGCGTGGTCGCGGGGATCGGCACGCCGAGCACGGGGACGAGCGTCTTGGCGGCGACCATGCCGGGGAGATGCGCCGCGCCGCCGGCCGCCGCGATGATCACGAGGAGTCCGCGCGCTTCGGCCTCGGCGGCGTACTCGAACATGTAGTCGGGCGTACGATGCGCCGAGACGACCTTCGCCTCGTGCGGGACGCCGAGATGCGTCAGGAGCTCGAGGGCGGGCGCGAGGTGCTCGTAGTCGGACTTCGAGCCCATGATGACGCCGACGAGCGGATTGGCGGAGGCGGACATGGGCGAAATATGCCTGCCCGGAAGGGCCCGCGCACCTCGCGCGGACCCGACCGTGAGGGCATCACATGGCCGGCTTGGCCGGCCAGCGTTCGAACCAGCTGCGCAGGAAGGCCTGCGTGCGCAGGAAGTTGGACGGCGTGGAGCTCGTGCCGTGCCATTCGTTGTTGAAACGGACCATCGCGGTGGGGACCTTGAGGACCTTGAGCGCCTCGTAGTACTCCTCGGTCTGGCCCATAGGCGTGCGGAGGTCCATCACGCCGGTCATGAGCATGGTGGGCGTCTTCACGTTGCCGACGTACATGAGCGGCGAGCGGCGCAGGTGCTCTGAGGGATCCTCCCAGGGGAGGTTCTCGAAGTTCTGGTACCAGCTCGGGCCGTCGGTGGTGCCGACGAAGCTCAGCCAGTTGGTGACGGGGCAGTTGGCGCTCGCCGCAGCGAAGCGCGTGGTGTGGCCGACGATCCAGCTCGTGAGCACGCCGCCGCCCGAGCACCCGAACACGTAGAGCTTGCTCGTGTCGACGTAGCCGCGGCCGATCAGCGAATCGACGCCGGCCATCAGGTCGTCGTAGTCCTTGCCGGGATACGCGTTCTTGATCGCGTTGCCGAAGGCCGAGCCGTAGCCCGTGGAGCCACGCGGATTGGTGTAGAGCGTGACGTAGCCGTGGGCCGCGTGATCCTGCCGCGCGAAGCTGAAACCCACGTTGTACATCGAGTGCGGGCCGCCGTGGATCTCGAGCATCATCGGGTACTTCTTCGACGGGTCGAAATCGGGGGGCTTCACGATCCAGCCCTGGATGCGGTAGCCGTCGACCGAGGTGTACCAGATCTCCTCGGTGGTCGCGAGCTTCTTGCCGGTGAGCAGGTCGCTGTTCACGCGCGTGAGCGTCGCGATGGTCTGCGGCGTGCGCCCGTCGAAGCGGACGATGTTGTTGGGTTCGCTCGCGGTGGTGCGCGTGCCGACGAAGACGCCGGCGGCGCTCATGTCGGTCACCTGCAGCACCTGCGCGCCGGTCGTGACCTGGCGGTGCGCACCGACGCGGGGCGCATAGTAGAGATGCCGCGAGCCCGCGTCCTCGGCCATGAAGTAGATGCCGCGCGACGTCGCGTCCCACATGAGCTGGGACGGCGAGCGATCGAGCGAGGCGGTGAGGACGCGCGGGTCAGAGCCGTCGGCGTTCATCACGTAGAGCGCAGCATCCTTCCAGGTCGCGTCGGTGGAGTCGTAGCCGGTGTAGGCGATCAGCTTGCCGTCAGGCGACGGGACCGGGTTGCCGTCGGGGCCGTTGCGCGTGGTGAGGCGCGTGATCGCGCCGGTCGCGACCTGCACACGATAGATGTCGGACTGACGCCAGGCGTAGGCCGCCTCGGCGACGCGGTTGGAGGTGAAAACGAGCGACGACCCATCGGGCATCCAGCGGCCGCCGTTGTGATCCCAGTCGCCCGTCGTGATCTGGCGCGGCGAACCGCCGTCCGCGGAGACGACGAAGAGCTGCGCGTTGCCGTCGGGGAGGAATCCCTGACGGTCGGCGCGGTATCGCACCGACTGCACCACGCGAGGCGGCTCGGTCCACTTGGCACCGCGCGGCGCCGCGGGCATCGCGAGCGGCCAGGGCTCCGGCTTGGGCACGCGCATCTGGAAGGCCAGCGACTTGCCATCCGGCGACCATTCCACGCCGCTCGGCGCCTCGACCACGCGCGTGATCTGCGACGACGCGCCCTCGGCGTCCATCCAGCGCACGAAGACCTGGTTGCCGCCCGGTTCGCCGTCGGCGGTGTAGGCGATCCGCGTGCCGTCGGGCGACCACTTGGCGCCGCTCCCCTCCACGAGGAAGCGCTGGCGCGAGCCGTCGGCGTCCATGATCCAGAGCGCCGACTTGCGCCGGTCGTTCATCTGATCGACCCAGCCCTTGGTGTAGATGATCTGCCGCCCGTCGGGCGAGAGCTGGGGATTGCTCACGTCCTCCCAGTTCATGTAGTCGGCGATCGTGAGGCGGTCGGGGCCGGG
>JAYTNC010000199.1:0-1678 GCA_043748515.1 Gemmatimonadota bacterium
CGAAGCTCGACCGCGAGACGCAGCTCGGCGTGGACGAAGCGGTGAAGATCGCGAGCGACGTGGCGAGCGCGTTGCACTACGCGCACACGCATGGCGTGATCCATCGCGACATCAAGCCTGAGAACATCCTGCTGCACGACGGGCGGCCGATGGTGGCGGACTTCGGGATCGCGCTCGCTGTTTCAGCGGCGGCGGGAGGCCGCATGACCGAGACGGGACTCAGCCTCGGCACGCCGCACTACATGAGCCCCGACCAGGCGACGGCGGAGAAGGAGATCTCGGCGCGCTCGGACGTGTACTCGCTGGGCAGCGTGCTGTACGAGATGCTCACGGGGCAGCCGCCGCACCTCGGTGGCAGCGCGCAGCAGATCATCATGAAGATCATCACTGAGCCCGCGGAGCTCGTCACCAAGCACCGCAAGTCGGTGCCGGCGAACGTCGCGGCGGCGGTGGCGAAGTCGCTCGAGAAGCTCCCGGCCGATCGCTTCGCGAGCGCGAAGGCGTTCGCGGAGGCGCTGGGAGACGCGAGCTACACAAACGTCAGCATGGCGGGCGCGGTCGGCCCGGCGAGCGCCGGCCACCGTGGCGTGTCCGTGCGCCTGTTCGCCGTCACCACGACGATGCTCCTGGCGGTGGCCGCCGGCGCCGCGCTCTGGGGCTCGCGCCAGGATGCATCGTCCACCGTCGTGAGCCGCCAGCGCATCGTGCTCTGGGACAACCAGCGGATCTCCGCCGGCCGGCTGGCGCAGAGAATAGCGATCTCGCCGGACGGCGCGACCATCGTGTTCATCGACAGCACCTCGGCCGGCACGCAGCTGTTCGCGAAGGAGCGCGACCGGCTCGACGCCACCGCGCTCGCCGGAACCGTCGGGATCGCCAACGCCCCGACCTTCTCGCCCGACGGGGCGTGGATCGCGTTCGTCGGCAGCGACGGCACGGTGAAGAAGATCCCGCGCACTGGCGGCTCGGCGATCACCATCGGTGATGCCGCAAGCGTCCAGACGGCGAAGCTGGCATGGCTCGAATCGGGATCGATCCTGTACAAGGTCGCCAACGGAATGCGGATGGTGGGGCCGGACGGCGGCCCGGCTCGCGCGATCACGGGAGCCGCCGTCTCCGGGTCCACCGCGCCCACGGTCATCGGCGGGATCGCGGGACTCCCCGGCGGGAAGGCCGCGCTCCTGATCGTGTGCAGGATCACCTGCCCCGCCGCGTCGGAGCTTCGTGTCCTCGACCTGCGGTCCGATTCGACCACGGCGGCGTTGCTCGTGGATGAGGTCTCTGCGGCCTGGTCGCTGCCGGGCGGAGTGGTGGCATTCGTCCGACGGGACGGCGGCGTGTTCGCGGCCCCGTTCGACCTGAAGACGCTGACCTTCTCGCGACCGCCGATGCCGATCATGGACGGCGTTCGCGCGCACACGGTTCCTGCCGACATGGCTGTGTCGGCCAGCGGCGCTGTCATGTACGTACCGGGCTCCGCCACGAACGTGCCGGCGGCCGAGCGTGCACAGCCGGTCTGGGTCACGCGATCGGGAGCGACCACGGCGATCGACACCGCGTGGACGGCGTCCTTCAACGGCAGTGGAGGGAATCCGCTGGGCCTCTCCCCCGACGGACGCCGCTTGGCGGTGGCGATCGATCGTCCGAGCGGAGTGCAGCACGACCTCTGGATCAAGCA
>JAYTNC010000200.1:0-1871 GCA_043748515.1 Gemmatimonadota bacterium
CCGGACGGGAAGTCGAGCTGGCGCGCGACCGCATCGGCGGCGCGGTTCGGATCCTCGAGCATCTGCGCGGCCACGATCAGCCGCCCCCACGCGAGCAGCTTCTGCGGCGGCGGGAAGCCCTCGGCCTCGAGTGCCGCCAGGAGCGTCTTCTTGGGTGTCCCGACGATCTCCGCGAGTCGATGCGACGTGAGGCGCACGTGCGCACGGGTGACCGCCACCATCGTCGCGTCGCGGGAGATCGACGTCATTTTCGCGAGGTGCGGCCGGATCATCTGGGCGACGCCGCGCGCCGAGGCGCGCTCGAGCACCGTACGAAAGGCGGCCGGGGTGTCGTCCTGACCGAAGAGCAGGAGACCGTCGAAGCCGGCGCGCCCGGCGTCGAAGATCTCGCGGGCGCGCTCCGTCGTGAGCGTGACGTACGCGACCAGAGTGAGGCGCTCGGCGCGCATCTTGAGCCGGCGGACGGCGTCGAAGTGGCTCTGGCCCTCGGCGAAGAGGTCGACGATCGCGAGCGAGACCTCTTCGTCGTGGCAGGCGACCTCGAGCTCGGCCCAGGTGCGGCAATGCACGAGGCGGTGCTCGCCCTGGACGGCGGCGTTGACGCGGCTCAGGGCGCGGGCATCGGGGAGCATCGTGGCGATCGCGGCCAAGTCAGGTCCTCCGGTACGGCGGGTGACGCGGGGCGGCGGCACAGGAGGTGCGCCGGTGATGCTGGGAGGACCGCCGGACCCGAGCGGGCGTCACCATGTGACAACGCTCACCGCGACAGCGTCCTACATCGGGCCTAATTACAACAGGATTCAGCCCGTTCCCTCCCGAACCGTAACTTGCCACACATGGCTCCCCGACGATACCACCGGCGCGGCATGACGATCATCGAGGTGATGTTCGCCATCGTGATCCTGTCGGGGGTCATGCTGGCGATGTCGCGGTTCGGGCAGGCGTTCACGCGCGCGACGCGCGACGCCGCGAACCTCGCGGTGGCGAGTGACCTCGCCACGGCGCGTCTACAGCTGGTGATCGGCCATCCGGTGTACACGACGATCGTCTCGACCTACAACAGCACGACCGAAACGTCGGGCGGCGCGTCGAATCCATCGATGTCCGGGTACACCGGCTACACGAGACGCACCGCGGTGACGCGCACCCAGAACGACAGCACCGACTACGTCACCGTCACGGTGACCTTGAGCGCCGACGTACTCAAGCGGCCGATCGCGAAGACCGCCCTGATCGCCGCGTTCCGATGAGCCGCGAGCACATGACCCGCCGCGCCGTCCCCGGCTTCACCGTCGTCGAGATCATCGTGGCGATGACGCTCACGCTGGCGGTCTTCGCGATCACGCTGCCGTTCGTGCGCGCGCAGACGCGGGCGCTCGGCGTGAGCGCGGGGCGCATGGACGCCGAGCAACTCGCCCGCTACGCGCAACGGGCGATCGATGCCGACCTCCGGCGCACTAGCGCCGACGCGGGCCAGCCGTTGCTGGTGTACGCGGGCCCGCGAGGGATCTCGTTCACCGCGAATCTGCTCTCGCGCGACACGCTCGATCCGAGCGCCGCCGAGTTGTCGGCCGGAGCGGCGACGACGCTGACCGAGTCCTGGCGCCTGAGCGACGCCGCGGCGATCCCGCTCACCGCGCGCAGCTTCCCGACGCGGGACTATACGGGGCCCGACAGCGGGATCAGTCACAACGAGACGATCAGCTACTACCTGACGTCCGACACGACCACGGGACGGAGCGACATCTACGTTCTCTACCGCCGTGTGAACGCGCGACCCGCGGTGGAGATCGTGCGCAACCTGCAGGTGCCGGCGGACTCGGCGTTCTTCAGCTACTACCGACCCGTCGCGGGCGTGTCGACGCGGATCG
>JAYTNC010000201.1:0-2645 GCA_043748515.1 Gemmatimonadota bacterium
GACGAGCTCGCGCGCCGGGTCCGGACCCTCCTCGACCGCCGTCCCGCGCCGGCTCTCGACACACCAGACCGCTCCTGACACCATGAGATCGATCGTCGACTACTTCTCGACCATTCCCAGCTCGCACCGCGCGCTGATCCTCGCGGGAGGGATCGCGTTCTTCTGGGTCTGGGAGAGCGCCGCGCCGCTCTTCCGGTTCGAGTACCGAAAGTGGCCGCATGCGCTGGTGAACCTCTTCTTCACCACGACGACGATCGTCGTGAACTTCGTCCTGGCCTTCCTGCTCCTGCGGGCGTCCGACTGGGCGGTGGCGCACGAGGTCGGGGTGCTGTTCGTCGTGCCGGCGATGCCGCTCGTGGCGCAGATGATCGTCGGACTGCTGCTGCTCGACCTCGTGGGGGCGTGGCTCGCGCACTGGGTGGAGCACAAGACGCCGCTGCTCTGGCGCCTGCACCTCGTCCATCACTCCGACACGCACATCGACACCACCACGGCCAACCGCCACCACCCGGGCGAGAGCGTGGTGCGGTTCGTCTTCACGCTGCTCGCGGTGGTCGTGACCGGCGCGCCGATGTGGATGGTGTTCCTGTACCAGAGCCTGAGCGTGGTGCTGAGCCAGTTCAACCACGCGAACATCGCGCTGCCGCCGGCGCTCGACCGCGCGCTCGCCTGGGTGATCGTCTCGCCCGACATGCACAAGGTGCATCACCACTACGCCCTGCCGTACACGGACTCGAACTACGGCAACGTGTTCTCGGTGTGGGACCGGCTGTTCGGGACCTTCATGGACATGGATCGCGCGCGGCTGGTGTACGGGATCGACACGCACATGGGCGTGGCCGAGCATGGGACGGTCGGGGCGCTGCTCACGATGCCGTTGCGACCCGGTACGAAAGGCTCGAAGACCTGATCCGGGGCTCGGCTGCGTGCGCCAGAACGCGAACCGGCCCGCGCGACGATTCGTCGCGCGGGCCGGTCCGTACCACCAGCGAAAAGCCTACGGACAGCGCGCGAGCGCCACCGGACAGGCTTCCGGAGTCGGCGCCGGCGCACTGCCGACCCCCGCGCCGCCGAACGTGTAGTTCGGCAGCTGCAGCGTCGCGAGCTCCGCGCCCGGGATCGGCATGTGGATCAGCGTGCCCTGCGGCAACGTCTGCCAGCCACGCGCGTCGAAGAAGGCATTGACGCCGTTCACGCCGAGCCCCTCGATCCCCTTCTCGTAGCGCAGCGCGTCCCACAGGCTGCCGCACGCGCCGTTGAGCTTGCGCGGCACGCAGCCGGCGACGTCGGGTGGACCGTCGACCGTCACGGCCGGCAGCTGGCCGTTCGCCGTGCGCGTGAGGTTGATCAGCGGCACCGCCAGGGCGGCCTGACCCGTGCGGATGAGCGCCTCGGCCTTGAGCAGGTTCATCTCCGAGACGAGCATCGACGGCATCGGGCTGTCCTGCCAGCTCGTGCCGAGTCCGTAGCGCCGGAAGAAATAGTGCGAGTAGCGGTAGGTGCCGCGGCTCGCCGCGAAGATGTTGTTGAGGTTGTAACCCATGTACGTGCCCGCCGATGCGGGGCCCGTGGTGCCCTGGATGCGCCGGTCCTGCGTGCGCATCTGGAAGGCCACGCGGCTCTGCAACGGCGTGGCGACCCAGTTCACGAAACCCTGTGTCGAGTCCGCGGCGCCGATCAGCCAGTAGCTCGGCCGGCCGAAGTCCGAGGGACGCGAGGCGGTGCGCACGCGCGCGACGAGGCGCTTCCAGTCGTCCCAGAGGACGTCAACGGCGCCCGTGGGGGCGAAGTCGGTCACGATGCCGGCGTTGATGCGCGTGATCACCGCGGGCCAGTTCACGGCCGCGCGCTCGGCCGGCGTGCGAGCCGAGTACACCATGATGCGCGCGACGTACGAGTTGGCGAGCCGCACGAACTGGTCGCGCGTCATCGCCGTGTAGAACCAGTTGTCGGGCGGCAGCGTGAAGTTGCTGCGTCCGGCGATCGCGATCGCGCTGTCGAGCATCTTGATCGACGCGGTCACGACCTCCGCGTACGGCCGCGGGTCCGGCACCGTGATCGTGTCGACGTCGAGGAACTCGTCGGCGATGAACGCCTTGTCGAAGTAGAGCCCCAGATGGCCGTGCGAGATGCCCTGCATGAACTTGGCGACCGCCTTCGCGCGGATGGTGCGGGCGGTGTCGACGACGAGGAGGCCACCGTCGATCGCCTTGATGACGTCGGTGACCGCCGAGTTGGCGCGGTAGAGCTCGAACCACGGGATGCGGTTGACCGCGCTGCGCGTGTTGGCAGGGCTGTTGTTCCACACCTCGCGCGGCTCGGACGAGAGCTCGAGCTGGCCGAAGTCGGCGAAGCCCGAGGTGACCGCGCGGGCCATCGTCGAGAACGCCCACGACGGGTAGTCATCGTGACCGATGACCGGCCACGCCGTGCGGAACGAACTCGCGACGAAGGTCTCCGACGCGGTCGGGCTCGCGGTCGCGCGCAGTCGGTCGGGGAGATTGGGATTGGTGACGTCGAGGTCCTGGCACGCGGCGAGTGCCAGCACGAGGACCAAGGAGAACTTCTTCATGGTGTCCTCGATCAGAAGTTGATGGTGAAGCTGCTCGTGAACGTGCGATAGCGCGGATAATCGAAGCTGTCGA
>JAYTNC010000202.1:0-4382 GCA_043748515.1 Gemmatimonadota bacterium
CGCTTCACGCTCCGCGGTGGCTACAACTACTCGGGCAACCCGATCCCGGACGAGCAGTCGATGTTCAACATCCCGGCACCGGCGATCGTGCAGCATCACATCACCGGCGGCTTCGGCTTCGCGATCACCGACGGCGTCGAGCTGAACGTGGCGGCCTACAAGGCGCTCGAGAACTCGATCGAAGGCGCGATGTACCGTCCTGCCGCGGTCCCGGGCACTTCGGTGAAGAGCGTCATGTCGGAGACCTCGATGCTCATCGGCTTCAAGTTCTCGCCCAAGAAGAACTGACACTGCACGAAGGGTCCTCCCGGGCTCCTCGCATGGCCCGGAAGGGGAAGGACGAAGCCCCCGGCGGAGTGATCCGCCGGGGGCTTCGTGTGCTGCGCCGCGGGGTGGGGGAGCCGCGGTCGCTCCGGCGCCTCAGGTCTTCTTGAGCTGCGTCGGCAGGAACTTGATCACGGCGACGAAGATCGCACCGACGATCAGGGCGACGACGATCGACGGCAGGTGCAGCACGTCGGCCAGCGTGATCTTGCCGAGGTTGGCGATGCCGACGATCGGTTCGATCAGCGTCGTGTAGACGAGCGTGAAGGCGAGCGCGCCGACCACGCCGCCGAGGATCGCGACGATCGCGTCCTTGCGGCCTTCGCCGATGCCGACGACGCAGGTGCCGGGGCAGTAGCCGCTGAGCGCGAATCCGACGCCGAACACGAGGCCGCCGAGCAGCACGCCCACCACGTACGCGGGCTTCACGTCGAAGTGCAGGAGCTGCGGGATCACGAGCGAGAGTGAATAGACGACGACCATGCCGACCGCCATGGTGAGCGCCATGAACTTGATCACCGAGATGTTCTCGAGGCGCAGGTTCTTGGCGATCATGCCCGGGCTCGAGGCGCGCACGCGCTGGATGAAGAAGCCCATCGCGACGCCGATCAGGATCGAAAGGAAAGGAACGAGCATGGTCAGACCCCTGCCGCGCGGCGGCCGTTGAGCGACTTGGCGGTGATGATGCCGGTGGCGAAGACACCGGCGGCGAAGATGAAGCCGCTGACGGAGAGCTGGGTGATGCCGGAGATGATGTGCCCGCTGGTGCAGCCGCCGGCGATGCGCGCGCCGAACACGATCAGGAAGCCGCCGATGAAGGCGTCGCGGTAGCGCTTGTTCGTCGTGGTCTCGCCCTTGTGGATCATCTCGCACTTGGGAGCCTTCTCGCGATTGACCTTGGCGCCGAGGAAGCCGCCGATGAGCAGGCCGATCACGATGAACGTCTCGGGCTTGAAGAGCGAGCCCATCCGCTTGAGGTACGGGTTCGACTCGGCATACGCCGGATCGACCACCTGCATGATCGCGCCGATGAAGCGCGGATAGGTGCCCGACACGCCGATCGGACCCCAGACGAGGATCGAGAAGGCGCCGAGGAGGCCGAAGAGGATGCCGTAGAAGACCCACGGGGTGTTCTCGGACGGACCCTCGGCGGCGGCGGGCGGCGCCTTCTTCGGCGGAGCGGTCGGGGGTGACGTGGTGGCGAATGTCATGGGTTCTCCGTCAAGGGGGACTTACTTGCTCGCGTTCGGCCGGCGGTCGTCCGGCACGAAGCGGTCGGCGTACGGCATCTTCACGGCGCGGAGCGCGGCGGCGTCGAGCGTCGCGTCGTCGGGGATCACGTCGTCCACCGCGAGCAGGTACGCGGTGAGCGCGTAGACCTGTCCGTCGGTGAGCGAACCGGGCGCGGTGTGCGGCATCGCGCGCCTGATGTAGTCGAACAGCGTGGTCGCGTGCGACCAATAGTTTCCGATCGAGTGCGGCAGCTTGGGGTCGCTCGAGAACTTGAAGCCCTCGGCGGCCGCGGGGCGACCGCTGAGGCGCGGGAAGGCGGGCTCCATGCCCTCTCCGTTCACACCGTGGCACATCGCGCACTGCGCCGTGTAGAGCGCACCGCCCTCGGCTGCCGTGCCCTTGCCCGCCGGGAGCTCAGCACCGTCGGCGCCGATGTCGGTGTTCATCTTCGCGATGTCGGCCTTGTTCGCCGCACCGCCGATGTCGTAGCGCTTGCCGGCGCCGGGACCGCCCGGCACCGCGCCGGCGTCGTAGTCGGCGAAGCGCACCGCACCTGCGGTCGTGGCGGTGGCACCGCCCGCGGCGCTGGTCGCTGCACGCGTCTCCGCCGTGCCGCCGCAGGCGGTGGCGGTGAACGCGGTGGCGAGCACCGCTCCGAGAATGAGCGTGTTGCGCATGCTCAGGTCTCCCCGAAGAAGGAGACCTTCCCGTTGCGCTCGACCTTCCAACCCAGGATCGGGTTGAAGTGATAGTCGGTGCCGAGCCCGCGTTCGGCGATCGCCGCCGAACGCGTGGGCTGCACGAAACCCGCCTCGTCGGTCGCGCGGCTGAGCAGCACCGCTTCGTTGCCCTTCCACTCCCACATGTACTGGAAGCGCACCGTCGACTTGGGATGCGACTCGCCGAGGAGCTCGGCGTTCGCCCAGGTCTTGCCGGCGTCGGCGCTCACTTCGACGCGCGTGATGCGGCCGCGGCCGCTCCACGCGATGCCGTTCACCGCATGCCAGCCGCGCTTGGTGATCGTGTCCGGATGCGACGGCGCCGTGATGATCGACTTGGCGTCGAGCTCGAAGGTGAAGCGGCGCGCGGTGTTGTTCGGGAGCGGGTCCGTGTACTTCGACGTCTCCCAGCGCGTCATCCAGGGCTGTGTGCCGAGTTCGATGCGGCGCAGCCACTTCACGTTGATGTTCCCCTCCCAGCCGGGGAGGAGCAGGCGCATGGGGTAGCCCTGCGCGGCGCGCAGCGGCTCGCCGTTCTGCGCCCAGACGACGATCGCGTCGTCCCAGGCCTTCTCGATCGGCACCGAGCGCGTCATGAGGCAGGCGTCGCCGCCCTCGGCGAGGAACCACTTGGCGTCGGCCTTCACGCCGGCTTCGCGGAAGAGCGTTGCGAGCGGCACGCCCGTGTATTCGGAGGTGCTCACCATGCCCGAGACCTTCTGCGCGGTCATGTCGGGCTTGGGATCGCGGAAGGCCGCGCGGCCGTTGCCCGAACACTCGATGAAGTGCTGGCGCACGACCTGCGGGAAGCGCTTGAGGTCGTCGACCGTGAAGCGGAGCGGCCGGTCGACGAGCCCGTGGATGGTGAGCGTGTGGCGCTCGGGATCGAGCGCCGGGATGCCCGCGTGATGGCGTTCGAAGTGCAGGTCGCTCGGCGTGATGTTGCCGGCGAGGTCCTGCAGCGGAGTGAGCGAGCTGCCGGTGGTCTGGCCGTACGGTGCGCGCGAGGGCGCCTCGAAGGGTGCGCGCGCGCCGAGAGGCGTGGTCATGCCGCCCTGCATCTTGGTGGCGTCGGCGGGGACCGCTGGGCGCGCGGCCGGGGCCTGCCCGGCGAGCGAGGTCGGGATGCCGGCGAGCATCGCGCCGCCCAGCGTGCCGACCGCGCCGGCGATCAGGTCGCGGCGCGTGAGCGGGAGAGCCTCATCCGTGACGTGTTGGTCTTTCTTCATGGGAGAGCGCCTAACGGCTGCCTCGGCTGATGACGGGCGGGTTGGGAACGAGCCCCCCGGCAGGATTCGCGCGCTTGATGAGCGGCGGCGGATTGAATGCGGGGTGACCGTTGGTGTTGTACGGGACGTCCTTCGGCGCACCGCCCATGGGCCAGTCGTTCTCCTTCCCCGGCGAGTCGGGACGCGGGTGCGAGTTGATGTACGCCGAGAGGTCGAAGGCTTCCTGCGGCGTGAGCGTGCCGGGCGCGGTCTGCGGCATGTTGTGCCAGATGAAGCTCGCGGCGCGCTCGAGGCGCGTCATCGAGGCGCCCACCGAATACGACTTGGGGCCCCAGAGGGGCGGCAACGGACCGTTGCCTTCGCCGTTGGCGCCGTGGCAGGTCGCACAGGTCTTGGAGGCATAGAGCGCCGCGCCGCGCGCGACATCGCCGACCAGCGTGTCCTTCATGGAGACGAGCCCGTCGGCGCCCTCGATCTTGGTGCCGACCGGGATGTCCTTGGAGATGAAGGCCATGTAGGCGAGCAGGTCGGTCATCTCACGACTGCCGACCGGGATCGCATTTCCGGCGAGCGAGCGGGTGAAGCAGTAGTTCACGCGGTCGGCGAGGGCGATCACGGTGCCCGAACGCGGCATGTACTTCGGGAAGCGCGCGTGCGAGCCGGTGAGCGGGCCGGCCGTCGGCTTGATGCCGTCGTCCTGGTGGCAGCTCGTGCAGCGCAGGCCGGACGTCGCGTACTGCGGAAGGCTTTCCGGAGTGAACCGGAGCAGGTAGAGTCCGCGCCGGATCGACGCACCCATGGAGTCGTTGGGGATGTCCGCTTCACGGAGCGGCTTCCACGCGGCCTCGTTGAAGGAGACGGCCTTGGCGTCGGCGGC
>JAYTNC010000203.1:0-3853 GCA_043748515.1 Gemmatimonadota bacterium
CTCCGCGCCGAAGGGCCCGGCCTCGAGGGCGAGGAACTGCACCGGGTAGCTCCGCGTGTACGGCGAGGCGACGCTCGGCGGTGTGATGCAGCTGCCAACGAGATCGCAGAAGCCCCGGTAGACCGAGCGCAGGTCCCACGCGGGGAAGCGCAGGCGTGACGACGCTGGCACGAGGCCCGCGCGATCGTCGGTCGCCATCGCGAGCGACCACTCGGGAACGATCGCGTCCCACGCGCGGCCGGTGCGGCCCTCGAGGTTCGACACGCCCGATTGCCCGCTCGTGGTGAGCGCGGTGTAGAACGCCGCCTCGCCGAGTCCTTCGTGGTCGAGGAGCCAGCGGGTGAGCGCCCAGCCGCTGCCGTAGAACGAGAAGTCGCCCGCGGCGACGGGGCCGAGCGGAGAGCGCGCGGACGGCGCGGAGAGGAACTCCCAGAGCGCCTCGAAGTGGGGACGCATCGCGCGCGGCGCGTCGGCGCAGGCCGCGAAGGCGGGGTCGCCGCTGCGCAGTTCGCAGGCGAGCGTCGCCTCGAAGCCGGCGTTGGACGCGCGCGCCACGCCATACGTCGTGCGCGCATAGAGCTCCTCGGCATGCCGTGCCGTCGCCTCCTCGAGCCACGGCTCCTCGAGCGGCCGCCCGCGCACGATGTGCTCGGCGAACGAGGTCACGTGCTTGAGTTCGTGCACCAGCGTGGCGCGCATCTCGTGACGCCAGTGCGCGACGGTGCCGGGGGCCATGCCGGCGTTGGATGTGGTCGGCACCTGCGCGTAGAGGTACTCGCCCATGTTGCTCGACGCGAACTGCGCGCGCGCGAAGAGGTCGCAGTTCACCACGGTGGCGAGGATCGCGCCGCCGAGTTTCTGGTTCATGCGCGGCGTGAAGACGATCATCACGCGCCCGTTGTCGTCGAGGCGCGAGTCCATCACGAGTGGGTTGCCGAAGGCCTGCACGGCGGCCCAGCCGGTCGCATCGAGTTCCGCTCCGATGGCCGCGTAGGCATCGTCCATCTGCCGCGCGAGCGTCGTGCGGCCGTCGATCACGCCGCTGGTGTCCTCGAGCAGCACCACGTTCCGGCCCACGAACACCGAGCGCGCGCCGATCGCGGTGAAGGCGTCGCAGAAGTTCGGCTGCCCGAGCGCCGGGATGCGCACCGGCACCACGCTGCCGAGCGTCGGCGCTTCCAAGGTCGGCGCGCCCTCAGCACGGAGCTCAGGGAGCGGGTTCCGGCCGCGCGTGGCGACGGCGCGGTTGGCCTCGAGCAGCTCGAGGTGCTGCGCGTTCCGCGCGCGCTTGCCGCGCACGCCGCGCGCGTCCGCCGCGGCCCACGGAAGGTCCGTCGCGCGCTGGCGACGCGTGTAGTCGAGTGCGGCCGCCGCATTCCGCTGTTCCACCAGGGCCGCCGCCGGCACCGCGTCGCCGCGCAGGTCGAGCGCGATCGATCCCGCGCCGAGCGCGCGCGCCGTATTCGAGAGCGTGAGCACGTAGCGCCCCGCGGCGGGCGCGAGTTCGTTGCAGCGCGCCTCGGCGGAGGTGGGAATCACGACCGCCTGCCCCACCGCGAGCGCCCGCTGCGTTGCGACGCGCAGCACGACCGGCGCGACGCCGATGCCGCCGCTGGTCCCCACCTGCAGCGCGACCGTGCGCGTGGCCTCGCAGGGGAACGCGGTCGCGGTCGGCAGCGCGAGCGTGAGTTGCGTCGCGCTCGCCGCGCTCACGGGGATCGCGACGCCGTCGATCAGCACCGTGTTCGCGGTGCGCGTCGCGCTGAAGCCGGTGCCAGTGACGGTCATCGCTTGTCCGGGCACCGCCACCGCCGGTGTGACGGCGGCGATCACCGGACTCGTCGCGGACGGCGGCGCTTCGACGAGCACGACCGTCGAGGCCGACTGGTCGTCGCCGCGGACGGTGATCCGCGCGCTCCCGACCGCGACGGCGGTCACGACGCCGTTGGTCGTCACCGACGCGATGCGCGACGCACTCGATGCCCAGGTGAGCGCCGGACGGATCAGGCGGATCCCGGCCGCATCGCGCGCCGTCGGAGCGAGTTCACGCTGGCCACCGGGAAGGAGCAGCCGCAGCGTGTCGACATCGAGCGACAGCGAGCCGATCGGCGGATTCACCAGCTCGAGTCGCAACTCGGCCGAGACCGAGCCGACACGCGCGCGCGCGATACCGACGCCGGGCGCGAGTCCGAGCATGAGACCGTCGTCACTGACGTCGAGCGTCGCGGGGGTCAGCGAACGCCAGGTGGGCCGCACTCCCTCGACGATCTGCCCGGTGGCGTCGATCGCATCTGCGGACGCCTGAATGAAGTCGCCCGGGCGCAGCTGCGTCGTTGGAACCGTGATCGCGATCCCGCGCACACCGCGGTTGTCGGTGACTCCGGTGTCGCATGCGGGCGCGGCCCCCGCCACGACCAGCAGGAGGAGCGTACGCATGCGGCCCCATGGCATGGCAGGGGAGGATCGCATCCTCAAATCATACCCCCCGCCGGGCGTGTTGGCGACGTCCCGGGCGCGGGCGCCACCTTGGTCCATACATTGCCTCCGTGCCCTCACTCCCACCCCCGGACGAGTCCCTCGACCACGCCCCGCTGTCCGTGCGCATGCGGGCCTGGTCCGCCGGACGGATCTGGTGGTGGCGCGCGGCGCTCTTCGTGGTGCTCGCGCTGCAGGTGCTCAAGCCGCTGCGCGAGCAAGGCGACTGGACCCTTTTCAGCGGGATCATTTTCGGCGCGCACGAGTTGGGCCATCTCGTCTGGATGCCGTTGGGCGAGTGGATGGGGATCGCCGGCGGGAGCTTGATGCAACTGCTGGTGCCGATCGGTGCGGCGGCGGTGGTCTGGCGAGGGAAGGACTGGTTCGGCGTCGCGGTCTGCGGGCTCTTCCTCGCCGCGAGCATCGCCGACCTCTCGTGGTACATCGCCGATGCGCGCACCGAGATGCTCGATCTCGTGAGCTTCTCCGAGGAGGGCGCGGTCCACGACTGGAACTACCTGCTCCGCGAGGCGGGGCTGCTCAAGCAGGATCTTGCGATCGCGCGGTCCGCGCGATTCATCGCGTGGCTCGTGCTGCTCGCGTCGGCCGCGCTCGCGGCGCGTCTCTGCTGGTGGATGGCGACGGAGCCGAAGCCGGCGAAGGACTGAGCGCTGCGGTGCGCGCGCCGTGACGACTACCCGATCAGTCGGCCGAGCGCGCGCGCCGCGCGATCGATCTCGTCGTCGGTGTTGAAGTAGTGCGGTGAGACGCGCAGCAGCGTCTCCGCGCCTTTCCGGTCGAGGTCGATCAGCGCGTCGCCGCGCGACTGCGCGCTCGTGTTGATCCCCTGCTCGCGCAGCGTGAGCATGAGTTCGCGGGCCACATGTCCCTGCACCGCGAAGGTCGCGATCGCCGAGAGCCGCGCGCCGCGGTCGAGCCCGCGCACGCCGCGGAGTGCGCCGAATGCCTCGCGCGCGCGCCGCGCCAGCGCATGCGAGCGTTCCTCGGCCACGGCGATGCCGACCTCGCCTGCGTAGCGCGCCGCCGCTCCCATGCCCAGCAGCAGCGCGTACGGGAACTCCCAGTCCTCGAATCGCCGCGCGTCGTTGACGAGTTCGTACGCGTCGGCCTCGGTCCAGCGTGCGCCGCGCATGTCGACGAGCAGCGGCGCATCGCCGCGCGCGAGCGCCTCGTCGCTCACCACAAGGAAGCCGATGCCGCGGGGCCCGCGCAGGAACTTGCGCGCGGTGGTCGAGAGGTAGTCGCACTGGAGCGCGCGGAAGTCCACGGCGATCTGTCCGACCGCCTGGCAGGCGTCGAGCAGGTAGGGCACGCCGGCGGCGCGGCAGCGCGCGCCGATCTCGGCCGCGGGCTGCAC
>JAYTNC010000204.1:0-2014 GCA_043748515.1 Gemmatimonadota bacterium
CCGCTCGAGACGAGCGTGCGCTTCGCCACATCACCCTGCAGCAGCGGCCCCTTGTGATACAGCGACTCGAGCACGCCGAACTCGGCCGGCGTCAGTCCATTGCGCGCCATGTCGGCGACGGCATGCGCCTGCACCGCGGCGGTCGCGCGGGAGAGCACGACCCAGAGCTTGAGCGCCGTCGCGGTCGGGACGTCCTGCGGGGGCGTCGCGGGAGCATCGGTTGGGGCAACCGCTTTGGCGACCGCCGGGGAATTCGCTGCACTCGATCGGCCCTGACCGACACGGCTCACGTTGGCTGATTTCATCTTATCACTAAGCTAAATGACATTCAGACCAGGAACAAGACGGTTCACCGAAGCACTCGCACTGGGCACGGTTCAAGGCTTGACTCGGTGAATATTAGTATTACTATCAGCTTCGCTAGGCTTACAAACAACCGCAGTGGCAAGACAAACCAAGACCAAGCAGGAGCCCGGATGTTCAAGGAAATCAAACACGATCTCCCAGCGAGCATCGTCGTCGTATTCGTCGCCATCCCCCTCTGCCTCGGCATCGCCCTGGCCTCCGGTGCGCCGCTCTTCGCCGGCCTCATCGCCGGCGTAGTCGGTGGCGTGGTCGTGGGAGGCGCGAGCGGATCGGCGCTCGGAGTGAGCGGACCGGCGGCGGGCCTCGCCGTCATCGTCATGAGCTCGATCGCGACGCTCGGAGGCTCGTGGGAGGCCTTCCTGCTCGCCGTGATGCTCGCCGGCGTCCTGCAGCTCGCGATGGGCTTCCTGGGACTCGGCGGCATCGCCTACTACTTCCCGTCGTCCGTGATCAAGGGAATGCTCACCGGCATCGGCGTGCTGATCATCCTCAAGCAGATCCCACACGCGCTCGGCGCGGTCCCGACGCCCGGCGACGCCGGCATCGTCGCGACGACGGGCGACGGCGGATTATCGACCGTGTTCGCTGCGATCACGCCGGCGGCGGTGGCCGTCTCGGTACTCTCCCTCGCACTGATGATCAGCTGGGACGCCTGGATCGCGCCGCGTTCGCGCCTCCTCCGCATGGTGCCGGGTCCGCTGGCCGCCGTCGCGTTCGGGATCGGATTCACCCTGCTCTCGCAGCGCGGTGCGCTGCAATGGACGCTCGGTGCGCACCAGCTGGTCACCATCCCGGTGGCCGCGAGCGTCGGCGAGTTCCTCGCGCAGTTCTCCTCTCCCGACTTCTCGGCCATCACACGCACCGATGTCTACTGGGTCGCGCTCGTGCTCGCGCTGATCGCCAGCATCGAGACGCTGCTCTCGGTGGAAGCCACCGACCGGCTCGACCCGCAGAAGCGCATCACCCCGACCGATCGGGAGTTGAAGGCGCAGGGCCTCGGCAACATCATCTCCGGCCTCGTCGGCGGCCTGCCCCTCACGCAGGTGATCGTGCGCAGTTCCGCGAACGTCACCTTCGGCGCGCGCACGCGGCTCTCGACGATCATGCACGGCTTCCTGATCCTCGTCCTCGTGGCCGCGATCCCGGGCGTCCTCAACCTGATCCCGCTCGCGACCCTGGCGGCGGTGCTCTTCGTGGTCGGGTACAAGCTCGCGAAGCCGGCCCTCTTCGCGCAGATGTACCGGCACGGCTGGGAACAGTTCGCGCCCTTCATCGCGACGGTCGTCGGCATCGTCGCCACCGACCTGCTCCGCGGCATCGCGATCGGCATGGCGGTGGGCGTGGCGAGCGTGCTGCGGCACAACCTCAGCAACCCCTTCACCATCTCGCAGCACGAGCCGGAGACGAAGGAGTACCACATCCGCCTCGCCGAGGAGGTGTCGTTCCTGAACAAGGGGCGCATCCTCCAGCAGCTGGCCCTCATCCCCGACGGCTCGCGCGTCGAGATCGACGGCTCGCAGTCGAAGGTCATCGACTTCGACGTGCGAGAGATCATCCGTGACTTCCGCGCGGCGGCCCCGT
The DNA here is from genome assembly GCA_043748515.1 of Gemmatimonadota bacterium. Lineage (GTDB taxonomy): Bacteria > Gemmatimonadota > Gemmatimonadetes > Gemmatimonadales > Gemmatimonadaceae > Pseudogemmatithrix. The sequence continues at coordinate 1,948 of JAYTNC010000204.1, forward strand.
CGCGCGACATCGCCGTGGAGGTCCGCGGCCCCATCCTCGAACCGAGCACCGCATGAGAACCCTGACC
>JAYTNC010000205.1:0-4782 GCA_043748515.1 Gemmatimonadota bacterium
CTCGAGGACCTCAAGGTGCTGTATCCGACCGGCACGACGAAGATCGTCGACGGGAAGTCGGTGCCGACGGGCGGCGTGCAGTGGACGGTGAAGGGCGGAACGCCGTACAACGGCGCGACGCTCATGGCCGAAGTGCGCGAGATGGTGACCGCAGCGCGCGCGGCGCGGCGATGAGCTTCACGCCCGACCTCCTCAAAGGCCGCGTCATCCTGATCACGGGTGGCGGCACCGGGCTCGGCCGCGCGATGGGCGAGCGCTTCCTCCAACTCGGCGCGACGGTGGTGATCGCGTCGCGGCGCGAGGCGGTGCTACGGGCCGCGGCCGACGAGATGATGGCGGCGCATGGCGGCAAGGTGGTCCCGATCGCATGCGACGTGCGCGACCCCGAGGCGGTCGAGGCGATGATCGAGCAGGCGTGGACGCAGTGCGGCGGCGTGGACGGGCTCGTGAACAACGCGGCCGGCAACATCGCGTCGCCCACGGAGCTGCTCTCGCACCGCGCGGTGGACTCGGTGCTGGGCATCGTGCTGCACGGCTCGATGTACTGCACGCTCGCGCTCGGCAAGCGCTGGCTGGCGTCCGGCCGGAAGGGCCGCGTGCTCTCGATCGTCACGACCTACGCCGAGGGCGGTTCGGCGTATGTGGTGCCGTCCGCGGCGGCGAAGGCCGGCGTGCTCGCGATGACGCGTTCGCTCGCGGTGGAGTGGGGCCCGCGCGGGATCACCTGCAACGCGATCGCGCCGGGGCCGTTCCCGACCAAGGGCGCGTGGGAGCGGCTGCTGCCCGATCCTGCATTGATGGATGCGGCGATCGACCGGATCCCGATGCGGCGGCCCGGCGAGCTGATCGAACTCGCGGATCTCGCGGCCTTTCTCATGTCCGACCTGTCGCTCTACATCAACGGCGACTGCATCACGATCGACGGCGGCGAGAAGCTGAAGGGCGCGGGGCAGTTCTCGTGGATGGGCTCGCTCACGCGCGAGCAGTGGGCCGCGCTCGAGGCGTCGGCGCGCGGCGCGACGAAGAAGGACCGCACCACGGCGGGATGAGTTCGCACGGCAGTGTATGTGCGCAGGCAACCTGAGGTCAGTCATCATGTCCGCTCTTCCGCTCCGCGAGATCCGCGAGTTCCTCGAGACGCACGCGCACCCGATGGAGCGCGAGTTCCTCTCGCGCCCCTTCCATGAACTGGTACCGCGGCTGAAGGAACTGCGCGCCGAGGTGAAGCGGCTCGGGCTCTGGGCGCCGCACCTGCCGCGCGACCTCGGTGGGCTCGGCCTCGCGTTGCCCGAGTTCGCCGAAGTGAGCGCGGTGCTCGGCGAGAGCCCGATCGGGCACTATCTCTTCAACTGCAACGCGCCCGACATCGGCAACCAGGAGCTGCTGCTCTCGCACGGCAGTGAGGAGCAGAAGGCGCGCTGGTTGGTGCCGCTCACGCGCGGGGAGATCCGCAGCTGCTTCGCGATGACCGAGCCGGAGTTCGCAGGCTCCAACCCGATCTGGATGGACACGCGCGCGGTGCACGACGGCGGCGAGTACGTGATCACGGGGCACAAGTGGTTCACGTCGTCGGCCGAAGGGGCGGCGTTCACGATCGTGATGGCGGTGACGGCGCCCGACGCGCCGCCGCACCAGCGCGCGAGCCAGATCATCGTGCCCATGGACGCGCCGGGCGTGGTGTTCGTGCGCAACATCCCGGTGATGGGCGAGAGCGGCAGCGACTACGCGAGCCACGCCGAGTTGCGGTTCGAGCATGTGCGCGTGCCGATGAGCAACCGGATCGGCGGCGAGGGGATGGGTTTCGCGCTCGCGCAGGAGCGGCTCGGTCCGGGGCGGATCCATCACTGCATGCGCTGGCTCGGCATCTGCGAGCGCGCCTTCAAGCTGATGGTGCATCGCGCGGCGACGCGCGAACTCTCACCCGGCGAGCCGCTCGGCAAGCAGCAGGCGGTGCAGCATTGGATCGCGGAGTGCCGCGCGGAGATCGACGCCTCGCGGCTGCTCGTGCTCGACGTGGCGCACCGGATCGAGCGCGAGGGCGCCCATGCGGCGCGCGACGGGATCTCGCTGATCAAGTTCCACGTTGCGGGGGTGCTGCAGCGCGTGCTCGACCGGGCGATCCAGGTGCATGGGGCGTACGGGATGACGGATGATACGCCGTTGGCGTATTGGTATCGGCATGAGAGAGGGGCGAGGATATACGACGGGCCGGATGAGGTGCATAAGAGTGCGGTGGCGAGGCGGATACTCGAGGCGGCGGGGATGCCACGTGGAAACGCGAAGAAGGCCGAAGGCTGAAGGCTGAAGGCTGAAGGCTGAAGGCTGAAGGCTGAAGGATGAAGGTTGAAGGTTGAACGGCCACCTCGCATCGCATTTCCACTTTCATCCTTCAGCCTTCATCCACCACTTGAGCGCCCAGCCGCATGACTGACACCAGGCCGGTCAGAGAGGGCGAAGAGCTTCCGCTCGAGCCGCTGAATGCGTGGCTCGCTGAAGCCGTGCCGCAGCTTGGGCGGGTTTCTGAGGTGTCGCAGTTTCCCGGCGGGTTCTCCAACCTCACGTACCTGCTCTCGTGCACGCATGGCGAGGCGGTGTTGCGGCGGCCGCCGCATGGGGTGGCGACGGGGAAGGCGCACGACATGCCGCGCGAGGCGCGGATCCTTTCGGTGCTGGAGTTGCGCGGGGTGCCGGCGCCGCGCGCGCTCGCGACCTGCGAGGACGCCGATGTGATCGGCGTGCCGTTCTATGTGATGGAGCGCAAGAAGGGGCTGATCCTGCGCGGTGCGAAGGCGCCGTCGGTGTTCACTCCCGAGCTCTTTTCCCGGCTCTCGGCGAGCTTCGTCGACACGCTCGTGGCGATCCATGGCGCGACACCGAGCGATCCGGTGATCGGCGGGCTCGGGCGGCCGCTGGGGTACGTCGGGCGACAGGTGGACGGATGGACGCAGCGGTGGCAGGCCTCGCGCACCGACGACGTGCCGGCGATGGAACAGCTCGCCGCCTGGCTCACGGAGAAGCAGCCGAGCGAGTCGGGGGCGTGCCTCGTGCACAACGACTACAAGTACGACAACCTCGTGCTCGACCCCACGCAGCCCGACCGGATCATCGCCGTGCTCGACTGGGAGATGGCGACGCTCGGCGATCCGCTGCTCGACGTCGGCACGTCGCTCGGGTACTGGGTCGAGGCGGGGGATCATCCGGCGTTCAAATCGCTCGGGCTGGGGATCACCGCGCTGCCGGGGAACTTCACGCGCGCGGAGCTGTGGGCGCGCTACCTCGAGCGGAGCGGGCGCTCGATGCGGCCGGTGGCGTGGTACCACGCGTTCGGGCTGTTCAAGATCGCGGTGATCGCGCAGCAGATCTTCACGCGCTACCGGAAGGGGCTGACGACGGACGAGCGGTTCGCGCGGCTCGGCGAGGCGGTGCAGTTGCTGGCGGAGATGGGCGGGAGGGTCGCGCAATGAACGGCATCCGGCTCGGCAAGATCCAGCAGATCGCGCTCGTGCAACATGACGTCGCGAAGGCGGTGCCGTTCTACCGCGACGGACTCGGCTTGCCGCTGCAGTTCGAGATGGCGGGAATGGCGTTCTTCGATGCGGGCGGCGTGCGGTTGATGCTCACGAAGCCGAGCGCGTCGGAGTTCGATCATGCGAACTCGATCCTGTACTTCGAGGTGCCCGACTGCCGTGCGGCGTACGAAGCGCTCAAGGCGCGCGGGGTGCCGTTCGACGACGAACCGCATCTCGTGGGGAAGACGGGGACGCACGAGATCTGGATGTGCCTCTGTCGGGATCCGGAGCGGAATCTGATCGGGGTCGCGGAGCAGCGGGAGATCTGACTGCTGGTGGGAGGTGTGAGGTAGGGAGGCGCAAGGAACGGCGATGCGGGATGGGCTCGCGCCCCTTCGCATCGCCGTTCGCAGTTACCTCACACCTCACACCTCACACCCGGTAGTTCACCCTTCGTAGAGATCGCGAGTCAAAAGCAGCTGGATATGCTCACTGCTCTCACTCTCGATCGCCTGCACCGTCAACGGCAGCGTGCCGTCGGGGCGCACCATGCCCTTCACCTCGTCATAGAGCGCGGCGGTGAAGTCGAGCACGTCGTCGCGATCGCCGCTGATGCGCATCTGCGTCTGGAAGACGGTGCGGATGGGTGGGCTGGACAGCGAGATGTGCCGGCGGGCTGCGGGACGCGGCGTGCGCGCGCGGATCTCCGCTTCGATCGCATCGAGACGCTCGGCGCGAGACATCGCGGTCGCGCGTTCGGAGGCGTTGAATGCGTGGGACATGCCGGACATCGGAACCTCGGGGCGAAGTGACTGCCGAAGAATTCCCTTCGGGTCTCACCCAAGCAAGAATCGCACCACTTGGAGCGTGGAGACCCACCCGTTCGGGTGGGCCTCCGACCGTCCGGGCGTCAGGCGGGGAAGACCTCGAACAGCCCGGCCGCGCCCATGCCGCCACCGATGCACATGGTGACCATCCCCAGACCGCCGCCGCGGCGCCGCAGTTCGTGGATGAGCTGCACGCTGAGCTTCGCCCCGCTCGCCCCGAGCGGATGCCCCAGCGCGATCGCGCCGCCGTTGACGTTGACGCGCGACATGTCGAGCTGCAGGTCCTTCGCGACCGCGAGCGCCTGCGCCGCGAAGGCCTCGTTGAACTCGATCAGCTTCACGTCGCTCAGGGGAACCCCTGCGCGCGCGAGCGCCTTCGGCACGGCCTTCACCGGTCCGATGCCCATCACGTCGGGGTCGACGCCCGCGGTCGCGAAGGTCACGAA
>JAYTNC010000206.1:0-4862 GCA_043748515.1 Gemmatimonadota bacterium
ATTGTGTTCCGCCTCTCGTGCTGATACATTAAGTGAGCCGCGGCCTGCGGCTTTTTTTGCCTCCGTTTCTCAGCCCGTCGCCGCATGATCCGCGTTCTCAGCGTCCAGCCAGACAGCATCGCAGCCGAGCTGGGGATCACTCCGGGGACGGAGCTCCTCTCCGTCGACGGGCGCGAACTCGAGGACTTCCTCGATTGGGAGTTCCTGACGGCCGACGACGCCTTCGAACTCGAGGCCAAGCTCTCCGACGGCGAGCATGTCGTCTTCGAGATCGAGCGCGAGGGCGGGGACCCGATGGGCATCGAGCTCGAGCCGCCGAACGTGCGGCGCTGCGCCAACCGCTGCGAGTTCTGCTTCATCGAGGGACTGCCCAAGGGCCTGCGCAAGCCGCTCTACGTGCGCGACGACGACTACCGTCTCTCGTTCGCCTACGGCAACTTCGCGACGCTCTCGAACCTCAAGGAACGCGACTTCTCTCGCATCCTCGAGTACCGGCTCTCGCCGCTCTACGTCTCGGTGCACGCGACCCCGTGGGAGGCGCGCAAGAAGCTTCTCAACAACCCGCGCGTCCCGAACATCGTCGAGCAGCTCAAGCGGCTCACCGATGGCGGCATCCAGTTCCACGGCCAGATGGTCGTGGTGCCGGGCCTGAACGACGCGGAGATCCTCGAGCAGTCGCTCTCGGACCTCTACGATTTCGGCGACGCCTGCCTCTCCGTCGCGCTCGTGCCCGTCGGGCTCACGCAGTTCTCGCACATCTACACCGGCGAGTCGATGGACGTGGGCAACGCGACGCGCATCCTCGACGCCGTGGACCGCTGGGCCGAGCGCGCCGAACGCGAGCGTGGCGAGCCCTGGGTGTACGGGTCCGACGAGCTCTACCTCCTCGCCGGGCGGCCGTTCCCGGTGGCCGCGCACTACCGTGACTTCGCGCAGATCGAGAACGGCGTGGGTGCCGTGACCTCGTTGCGCGACCGTGTCCGCGACGGCGTTTCGCGACTGCCGCGCCTCGACGGCAAGCGGATCGGCGTCGTGACCGGTTCGGCGATGGTCTCCCTGATGCCCGAGTTGCTCGACCAGCTCACCGCCGCGACCGGCGCGTACTTCGACCTGATCCCCACCGTGAATTCCCTGTTCGGCCCGACGGTCACCACCGCGGGCCTGCTCGTGGGCGCCGATATCTCGCGCGCTCTCGCCGACCGTACCGATCTCGACTTCGCGCTCATACCCGCAGAGACGATCAACGACGCCGGTCTCTTCCTGGACGACCAGTCCTTCGTCTCTGTCCGTGAGTCGCTGCCCATGCCCGTGTATCCCTCGTACGATTTCATCGACGTGCTCGAACTCGAAGGGCAGCCGTCCTGCTCGCTCGAAGGGAGCGTGGCCAATGGCTGATATCCCGGTCGTCGCGATCGTCGGCCGCCCCAACGTGGGCAAGTCGGCGCTGTTCAACCGCATCATCGGGGACGACAACGCCATCGTGAGTGAGGAGGCGGGCACCACGCGTGACCGCCACTTCGCGCTCGCCGAGTGGCAGGGGCGCGCCTTCTGGCTCGTCGACACCGGCGGCATCATCGAGGACTCCGACCTCCCGATGGACCTCGCGATCAAGCGCCAGGTGAAGCAGGCGATCGCCGAGGCCGACTTGATGCTCCTGACGGTCGACGCGAAGGCCGGCCTGCATCCGAGCGATGCGCGCCTCGTCGACCTGCTGCGCAACTCGCGGAAGCCCTGGATCCTCGTCGCGAACAAGGTCGACGACCCCAAGAGCTCGGACTACTTCGAGTTCTTCAATCTCGGTGCGGGCGAAGTCATCCCCGTATCGGCGGCGAACGGGAAGAACTCCGGCGACCTGCTCGATCTCGTCGTGAAGAGCCTGCCGCCGACCGACGGCGAGCCCCTCACCGAGGCGCTGCGCATCGCCGTCGTCGGCCGTCCGAACGTCGGCAAGTCGTCGTTCATCAACCGGCTGCTCGGCGAGGACCGACTCGTGGTCTCCGAGATCTCGGGCACCACGCGCGATTCGATCGACACGCCGTTCACGTTCCACGGCCGCGAGTTCATCTTCATCGACACCGCGGGCCTGCGCCGGCAGTCGAAGATCGACGACGGCATCGAGTTCTACTCGTCGCTGCGCACGCGGCGCGCGATCGACCGCTCGGACATCTGCATCCTGATGATCGACGCGACCGAGGGGCTCCAGAACCAGGACCTCAAGATCGCGACGCTCGCGTGGGAGAGCGGCCACGGGCTGATCATGGTCGTGAACAAGTGGGACCTGAAGGAGAAGGACGACAAGACGGCGCAGCGGTTCGAGAAGGAGTGCGCGGAGAAGGCGCCGTACTTCAAGTGGGTGCCGTTCCTCTTCACGTCGGCGATCACCGGCCAGCGCGTGAACAAGATCCTCGAGGTGATCCTCGAGGTCGAGGCGGAGCGCGGCAAGCGCATCAACACCTCCGAGGTCAACGAAGCGCTGCAGGAACTGCTGCAGCGCCGGCAGCCGCCGCAGGCGGCGGGCCACGAGATCAAGCTCAACTTCGCGACGCAGGCCGAAACGTCGCCGCCGGCGATCGTCGTATTCGGTAACAACCCCGAGTTGTTGCAGGAGCACTATGTGCGCTACCTGCACAACGGCTTCCGCGAGAAGTGGGGCTTCATCGGCAACCCGCTCAAGATCCTCCTGCGCAAGAAGGGGAGGAAGGAAGAGGAATGAACCCCGCGCTCGCCGTCCTGATCGCGTACGTCGCGGGCTCGTTCCCGTCGGCCTACCTGGCCGGGCGAGCGCTGAAGGGGATCGACCTGCGCACAGTCGGCTCGGGGAACCTCGGGGCGACCAACGTCTACCGGAGTCTCGGCGCAGGCGCCGCCTCGGTGGTGCTGCTCATCGACGCGCTCAAGGGCGCGTTGCCGGCGGCGCTGCTCCCGGGGCTGATCGATCCCGCGTACCTCACCGGCACGAATGCCGCGCTCTGGTGGGGGCTCGCCTGCGGCGTCGCGGCGATCGCCGGCCACGCGAAGCCGATCTTCCTCATGTGGAAGGGAGGCGGGAAGGGCGTCGCGACCGCGGCCGGCGTGTTCGGCGCGCTCGCACCCGCGGCGCTCGGCGTCGCGCTCGTGCTCTTCGCGGCGACCGTGTACTGGTCGCGCCTTGTCTCGCTCGCGTCGATCGGCGCCGCGCTCGTCCTGCCGATCGCCGTCGCCGTCACGCTCGGCGCGACCTCGCCCGTGTTCGCGGTCGCCTGCCTGATCGCGTTCTTCGTCGTCTGGACGCACCGCGCGAACATCCTGCGGCTCCGCGCGGGCACCGAGCCGCGCCTCACCAGTCCCAAGTCGGAGGGTCCGCGATGAAGTGCACCGTGATGGGCGCCGGCGCGTGGGGAACCGCGCTCGCGAGCCTGCTCTCGGAGAACGGCCATCAGGTCATGCTCTGGGCGTACGAGCCCGACGTGGCCGAGTCCGTGAATGCGGCGCAGGAGAATCGGCGCTTCCTCGCCGGCGTCCCGCTGCATCAAGCGCTGCGCGCCACGTCGAGCATCGAGCAGGCGTGCGTGGGCGCGGAGTTCGTGCTCTTCGCGCCGCCGTCGCATGTGTTGCGCAACGTCTCGGCGCAGGCGGCGCGCTGGGTGCCCGGGTCGGCGACGCTGGCCGTCGCGACCAAGGGCATCGAACGCGAGCGCCTCGCGCTCATGACCGACGTGGTGGAGCAGGAGATCCCCGGGCGCGCGATCGTCGCGCTGTCGGGACCGAGCTTCGCACTCGAAGTGGCGAATCACCTGCCGACCGCGGTGGTCGCGGCCTCCACGGCGCCTGAGGCGGCGCTGATCACGCAGCAGTTGCTCAGCACCTCGGCCTTCCGCGTCTACACGCAGCGTGACGTGACCGGCGTCGAACTCGGTGGCGCACTCAAGAACGTGATGGCGGTCGCGACCGGCATCGCCGACGGGCTGCAGCTCGGGTTCAATGCGCGCGCTGCGCTCATCACCCGTGGCCTCGCGGAGATGACTCGGCTCGGCGTGAAGCTCGGCGCCGATCCCGCGACCTTCGCGGGACTCGCTGGCATCGGCGACCTGGTGCTCACCTGCACCGGTTCGCTCTCGCGCAATCGTTCGGTCGGGCTCGAGATCGGGCGCGGCGCGACGCTGCAGGAGGTGCTGCAGGGCCGCGAGACCGTGGCCGAGGGCGTCGTGACCACGGAGAGCGCGAAGGCACTCGCCGAGCGCGAAGGCGTCGAGATGCCGATCGTGAACGCCGTCCACCGCGTGCTGTTCGAGAAGCAGCCCGCGCGCTGGGCGCTCGTCGAGCTCATGACCCGCGACCTCAAGGGCGAACACGAATGAGCGCGCCGAAGGCCGAGCCCGTCCGGGAGTTCTTCTCGATCGGCGACGTCTGCGAGCTCACCGAGCTCAAGCCGCACGTGCTGCGCTACTGGGAGAGCCAATTCCGCGTGCTCAGTCCCGCGAAGAATCGCTCGGGCAATCGCGTCTATACGCGGCGCGAGGTGGAGTTCGTGCTCCTCGTGAAGCACCTGCTCTACACCGAGAAGTACACCATCGAAGGCGCCAAGCAGAAGCTCGAGGAGCACCGGAAGGGCGGGGGGGTTCGCCCCGCGGCGCGACGCGGACTCGACACCGAGACGGTGCAGCAGCTCGAGCAGGACCTGAAGGGGATCCTCACGATCCTCGAATCCAACGACTGACCAACTCAGAGATGCGGCTACTCCTCAGCAACGACGACGGCATCCTCGCCCGTGGACTTGAGTGCCTCGAACGCGCCGCGCGCCCGCTCGGCGATGTGTGGGTCGTCGCGCCCGACCGTGAGCAGAGCGCCACGAGCCATTCGCTCACGCTGCACCATCCGCTGCG
>JAYTNC010000207.1:0-4394 GCA_043748515.1 Gemmatimonadota bacterium
CTGTCGTCGACGCTCACGACCTTGCCGCCCCAGACCGGCGGGCGTGCGATCGCGGCCGTCTTCATGCCGGGCAGCGTCATGTCGGCGCCGAACTTCGCGGTGCCGGTGGTCATGGGCACGAGATCGATCGACGGCATCTTCTTGCCCTGCCAGCGCCGTTCGGACGGTCGCTTGATGCGCACGCTCGCGGGGGCGGGCATGGCGACGGTGCGCGCGGTCGCGACGAGCGCGCCGAACGACTTCGTGCGGTTGGTCGGACCATGCACGACTTCGTGCTGGCGCGCGAAGACTTCCGAAACGGCGACGTTCCATTCCTTAGCGGCGGCCTCTTCCATGAGCGCGCGCGTCGTGGCGCCGGCCATGCGGTACTGCGGCAGGAAGTCGCGGATGCTCGTCGAGCCGTCGGTGTTCTGTGAGCCGTACTTGGGGTCGCCGACGGCCTGCTCGACGCGGCACTTGGCCCAGTCGGCTTCCATCTCGTCGGCGATGATCATCGGCATGGTGGTGCGGATGCCCTGACCCATCTCGGAGCGGTGGCAGACGATGGTGACGATGCCGTCCTCGGCGATGCGGACGTAGACGTGCGGCGTCCACGGCTCGGCGACGGCGGTGCCCAGGAGGCGCTCGGCGGCGTCGAGGCGACGGACGCCACCCGGACCGAAGGCGATGACGAGGCCGCCGACGCCGAGCAGTTGAATGAAGTTGCGGCGCTCGAGTTCGCGCGGCGGGTCGATCGCCGGGGCGTTGGTCGTGTCGTTGGTCGCGCCGTTGGTCGCGCCGTTGGTCGCACTCTCCGGCGCTGACTTCGCAGCGCGTCGGACCCACGGGAGGAACTCGTTCGCGCTCATGCGTTGCCCTCCGCCGCCGACTTGATCGCTGCGCGGATGCGCGAGTAGGTGCCGCAGCGGCAGATGTGGCCGTTCATCGCGACGTCGATCTGTTCGTCCGTCGGCTTCGGCGTGCGCTGCAGCAGTCCGGCCGCCTGCATGATCTGGCCCGGCTGACAGAAGCCGCACTGCGGCACATCGATCTCACGCCACGCGACCTGCAGTGGGTGCTCTCCGCTCGGATGCAGTCCCTCGATGGTCGTGACGGTGGCGCCGTTCAGCGCCGACATCGGCGTCTGGCAGGCGCGCACCGGACTCCCGCCCAGATGCACGGTGCAGGAGCCACACTGCGCGATGCCGCAGCCGAACTTGGTCCCTGTGAGCGCGAGCTCGTCACGGAGGAACCAGAGGAGCGGCATGGTGGGGTCGCCGTCGAAGGAGCGACGGGTGCCGTTGACGTTCAGGGTGATCATGGGGGAGGCGTGGCGGGGCGTGAGGATGCGAGAGAATGGCACCAACGCCGGCGTTCGGACAGGGCGGGATTCTTCGGTCGGGGTTCTTCGGTCGGGGTTCTTCGCCAAGGTAGCCGCCGGTCGCTCCGGCCCCCAAGTTTGGCACACTGTTCTTCCCCGTCTGACGCCCAGCGCCCGAGTGAATCGATGCGACCGATCGCCTTCGCCTTGCTCCTTGCCGCCGCCTCGGGCGCGTCGATGCGCGAGTCGGCGCCCCAGGCGCTGATCGAAGTGGCGCGCAAGACGGTAGCCGCGGCGGTGCCGGTGGTGATCGCGAACGACAACCGCGTCGCGGCCGGCACGATGGAGAACGGCGTCCTCAGGCTTCGGCTCGTGGTCGCGATGGCGCGCTGGTATCCCGAGGCGCCGGACGGTGCGTTCACCGAGATCCCCGTGTTCGCCGAGGAGGGGAAGGCGCCGAGCATCCCGGGACCGCTCGTCCGCGTACCGCTCGGCACGCGCGTGCGCATCTCGATCCGCAACACGCTCGGCGACTCGACGCTCACGCTCTTCGGACTCAACGCGCCATCGGCGACGATCGCCGCGCCGGTGACCGTCACGCCGGGCGCGACGCACACGGCCGAGTTCCGGGCCGATGCGGCAGGCACGTTCCTCTATGCCGCGCGCTACGGTCCCATGCAGGGATCCGCGGCCACCGAGGACGAGCAGCTCGCTGGCGCGATCGTCGTCGACGCGCCGGGCGAGCGCACCGACGATCGTGTGCTGGTGCTCAACATCTGGGGCTCGCCACAGCGCGACAGCAGCTGGCGCGAGGCGCTCGCGATCAACGGCAAGGGCTGGCCGTACACCGAGCGCTTCGACTTCACCGTGGGAGACTCGGTGCGCTGGCGTGTGGTGAACGCGACGGTCCGTCCACATCCGATGCACCTGCATGGCGCGTATTTCCGTGTGGACGGGCGAGGAACGGGCATCACCGACACGACCTACGCGGCACCGGAGCGCCGAATGGTCGTGACGGAAGTGATGAATCCGCGCACGACGATGCGTCTCACCTGGTCGCCGGAGGAGCCGGGGAACTGGCTCTTCCACTGCCACCTCGCCTTTCACGTGATCGCCCACGCGCGACTCGATCCGCCCAAGGACGGTCGCGACGCGATGCTCTCGCACGATCCGGCGCGGCACATGGCGGGGCTCGTGATGGGCATCAGCGTGCGGCCGCGCGCCGGGCACGTCGAGGCCGCGCGCATGAACACGCGCCGCATCGCTGCGTTCGTGCTGCCGGGCATCGCGCGCGATACGACGGTGCCGCGCCCGATCTCGCTGCGACTCGCGCGCGAGTCGGGGCTGCCCGCGGCGTTGCCCGCGGCGTTGCCCGCGGCGTTGCCGGCGGCGGCAACGGTGCGCGCGCCCGGTGACCTGATCGTGCTCACGCGCGGGGAGCCGACCGACATCACGGTGCACAATCGGCTCGCCGAGGCGACGGCGATCCACTGGCACGGGCTCGAGCTCGAGAGTTGGTCCGACGGCGTGCCCGGCTGGAGCGGTGCGGGCGCGCGCGTCGCGCCGTCGATCGCACCCAACGACTCGTTCGTCGCGCGTCTCACGCTCAAGCGCGCGGGGACGTTCATCTATCACACGCATCTCAACGACATCGAACAGCTCGCGAGCGGTCTGTATGGCGCGCTCGTGGTGCTGGAGCCCGGCCAGCGATGGGATCCGGCGCGCGACTTCGTGTTCGTCGGCGCGTGGGACATGACTGGTGGTGACGTGACCTTCGTGGTGAACGGCGGCCTCAGCGATCCGCCGGTGGAGATGCGCGTTGGCGAGACGTCGCGCCTGCGCTTCATCGACATCGGGCCTGCTGGGGAGTTCGGGTTCCGCATGTTGCGCGACAGTGTGCCGGCCGAGTGGCGTCCGGTCGCGAAGGACGGATTCGAGTTGCCGGCGTCGCAGTCGCGCGTGGGCCCGGCCTTCGTGAAGCTCGACGTCGGCGAGACCTTCGACGCGGAGTTCACTCCCGCCGTCGAGGGCACGTACCGTCTCGTCTCCCAGTTGGGACCGGGGAAGCGGTACGAGCGGTTGTTCATCGTGCACCGCAAGGAGCGCTAGCGCGTGTCGACGCACGATCAGCAAGCACGACTCACCGGGGCCCTTGTCGACCGCTACCGCATCGAGCGCGAGATCGGCCAGGGCGGGATGGCGACCGTCTACCTCGCGCGAGACGTGAAGCACGACCGCGACGTCGCGATCAAGGTGCTCAAGCCGGAGCTCGGCGCGGTGCTCGGCGTCGAGCGTTTTCTCTCGGAGATCAAGGTCACCGCGAACTTGCAGCACCCCAACCTCCTGCCGCTCTTCGACAGTGGCGAGGTGGAAGGGTTGCTCTTCTATGTGATGCCGTACGTGGAAGGCGAGACACTTCGGGCGCGGCTCGCGCGCGAGAAGCAGCTGCCGGTGGAGGAGGCGGTGCGTCTCGCCGTCGCGATCGCGCATGCGCTCGACTACGCGCACCGCCGCGGCGTGATCCATCGCGATCTCAAGCCGGAGAACATCCTCCTCCCTGACGGCCAGCCACTCGTCGCCGATTTCGGCATCGCGCTCGCGGTGAGCAACGCCGGCGGGCAGCGCGTCACGCAGACCGGGCTCTCGCTCGGCACGCCGCAGTACATGAGCCCCGAGCAGGCGACGGGTGACCGCGCGGTGGACGCGCGCACCGACATCTACTCGCTCGGCGCGATGACGTACGAGATGCTCACCGGCGAGCCGCCGCACAGCGGGACGACGGCGCAGGCGATCATCGCGCGACTCATGACGGAGGAGGTGCGTCCGCTCACCGTGCTCCGGCGCAGCGTGCCGCCGCATGTGGACGCGGCGGTGCGGCACGCGCTGGAGAAGCTCGCGGCCGACCGATTCGCGACGGCGAGCGAGTTCGCGCTCGCGCTGCAGGGGAAGGGCGATGCGGCTGCGCTCACGCGATACCTGCCCGCCATCGCAGGGGCGAGTGCACGAGGGGCGGGTCGAGAGCGCTCGTGGCGCGAGGCCGTCGCCTGGTCGGCCGCGGTGATCGCACTGGCGGGGCTCGTGTGGGTGCGGGCGA
>JAYTNC010000208.1:0-8288 GCA_043748515.1 Gemmatimonadota bacterium
GGCCGCGAGCGCGTCACCTGGCGCCGCCACGCGATCGAGGTCGAGCCGCGCCACGGCTTCCGCCCTAACACGACCTACCGCGTCACCATTCTCCCCGGACTCAGCGACCTGCGCGGCAACATCCTGCGCGAACCGGTCGAGGTCGTCTTCTCCACCGGCGCGACGCCGACCAGCAGCGAGATCGGCGGCATCGTCTTCGACTGGGTCGGCAACAAGCTCGCGCCCAACGCGCGCGTCGAGGTCTTCGCGCCCGCGGATTCCACGGTGCGCTGGTCGGCGCGCGCCGACTCCAGCGGCCGCTTCGCCGTGCGCGACCTCGCCGCCGGGACCTACCGCCTGCGCGCTTGGCTCGACGAGAACGCCAACCGCGCGATCGATCCGCGAGAGATCTACGACTCGACCACGGTGTCCGTCGACACGACGCTCGCCCTCGAGCTGTATGCTTTCGCGCACGACACCATCGGGCCGCGCATCGAGACGGTCGAGCAGATCGACTCCACCGGCCTGCGCGTGAAGTTCGACCGCGGCGTCGATGTGAACTGGGCGCCCGACACGCTCTCCGCCGTGCTGCTGCGCAGCGATTCGTCGTACGTGCAGGTCGGCCTCATGATTCCCGCGGCCCGTTACGACTCGCTCGCGCGTGCCGCCGTCGAAGCCGCAGACACGACCGCGGCCAAGCCGGACGCCGTCGCGCCGCCCGCTGCCGGGACCGACACCGGCGCCGCTCAGGAGGCCGCCCGCGCCGCGGCGCGCGCGACGGCCGCTCGCACCGCAAAGGCCGACTCCCTCAAGGCGCTCGTGCCCAAGCTCAACCGCCCGATCCCGATCCAGTGGTGGGTCGTGCAGTACGGCGCACCGATCGCCCCGGGCGATTATCGCATCCGGATGCGCGCGATCCGCGGACTCACCGGTGCGACGCGCGACTCGGAGCGCGAGTTCCGCCTGCGCCCACCGGCACCGCCGCGCGACTCGACCGCGGCGAAGCCGCCTGCCGCCCCCGAACCACGGCGCCCGCCCTCGTGACCGACGCGCGGCGCGCGCTCCCCTCGGTCGGCGTGCTCCTCGAACGCCCGGGCCTGCGCGCACTCGCCGAACGCGTGCCGCGCGCACTCGTCACCGAAGCCCTGCGCGCGCTGATCTCGGCCGCGCGTCATGGCGCTTCGCTGCCCGCCGACGACGGCGCCTGGGTGCGCGCCGTCGAGAAGCACGTCGCGGCGCGCACGCTGCCCTCGCTCCGCGCCGCACTCAACGCCACGGGCGTCGTGCTGCACACCAACCTCGGCCGCGCTCCACTCGCGCCCGCCGCGCTCGAAGCCGTCGCCGAGGTCGCGCGCGCCGCCTCGACGCTCGAGTACGACGTCGAGAAGGGCGCGCGCGGCAGCCGGCACGGGCACTGCGCCGCGTTGCTCGCCGAACTCACCGGCGCCGAGGACGCACTCGTCGTGAACAACTGCGCCGCCGCGCTCGTGCTCGCGCTGCAGACCTTCGCCGCCGGCCGCGAGACGATCGTCAGCCGCGGCGAACTCGTCGAGATCGGCGGCAGCTTCCGCGTCCCCGACATCATGACCGCGAGCGGCACGACGCTCGTCGAGGTCGGCACGACCAACCGCACGCACGCCGACGACTATCGCCGCGCGCTCTCGCCGCGCACCGGCGCGATCGTGAAGGTGCACCGCAGCAACTTCGCGCTCGAGGGATTCGTCGCCGAGGCCGGCGTGCGCGAACTCGCGCCGATCGCGGCCGAGGCCGGCGTCCCGCTCCTGCACGACTTCGGCAGCGGTCTCCTGCTCGATCTCTCTCCGTGGGGACTCGCCGGCGAGCTCACCGCTCACCAGGCGGTCGCCGAAGGCGCGACCCTCGTGATGATGAGCGGCGACAAGCTGCTCGGCGGTCCGCAGGCCGGGATCATCGTCGGCAAGCGCGAGGCCATCGAGCGGCTGCGCGCGCATCCCCTCGCGCGCGCGTTGCGCGTGGACAAGCTCACGCTCGCCGCACTCGAAGCGACGCTCGCGCTCTACCGCGACCCCGAACGCGCGCGGCTGCAGATCCCCGCGCTCACGATGCTCACCGCGAGCGCGGACTCGCTGCGCGCGCGCGCCGAGGCCGTGGTCACCGGCGTACGCGCTGCGTTCCGCCCCAAGCCCCGTGCTGATGACCGCGACCTCCGCGCCGACGACCGCGACCTCCGCGTCGAGCCGAGCGAAGCGACGGTCGGCGGCGGCGCCTTCCCCACCGCGCGCATCCCATCATGGGCGGTAACGATCGGCGGCGATGCGAATGCGGTCGAAGCGCGCCTCCGCACCGGCCCCGTACCCGTGATCGCGCGCATCGAAGCGGGCCGCGTGCGTCTCGACCTCCGCAGCATCGACGCCGCGGACGACGAGTCGCTCGTCTCGCTCCTCGCCTCGGCGCTCGCATGACGCGCCGCGCGCTCTTCGTCGATCGCGACGGCACGATCATCCACGACGCGCACTACCTGCACGACGCGTCGCAGGTCGCGCTGCTCCCCGGCGCCGTCGAGTTCCTCGGCGCCTTCGCGAAGGCGGGCTGGGCGCTCGTGGTCGTGACGAATCAGAGCGGCATCGCACGCGGATTCGTGACCGAGCAGGACTATCTCGCCGTGCGCGCGCGCCTCGACGAGCTGCTCACCGCGCACGGTATCACGCTCGACGCCACCAAGCACTGCCCGCACCACCCCGAGGTCACGGGCCCCTGTCGCTGCCGCAAGCCGGGCACGCTCATGTACGAGGAAGCGCGCGACGCGCTCGACATCGACCTCGCCGCATCGGTCTTCGTCGGCGACCGCTGGCGCGACGTCGCGCCGGCCCTCGCACTCGGTGGCCGCGGCTTCCTGATCCCGAGCCAGGACACCCCCGACTCCGACCGGGAACGCGCCGGCCGCGAAGCCGAGTTCGCTCCCTCTCTCGCCGACGTCGTCGCGCGCGTACTCGGCTGACGGGAGAGGGCGGCGAGCGGTAGATTCAGCGGGTGACGGAACCGCGCTCGCGCCTCGCCGTGTTGGCCTCCGGCGGCGGCAGCAATCTTCAGGCGATCATCGACCACTTCGACGCGCTCGGGCCCCAGGCCCCCGCCCACGTCGCGCTGGTCGTCAGCGACCGCAAGGCGGCGGGCGCGCTCGACCGCGCGCGCGCGCGCGACATCGCCGCCGAGTGGCTGCCTCGCGAGCGCAACGCCGAACTCGGCGCGATCCTCGCGAGTCATCGGATCACGCATATCGCGTTGGCCGGCTATCTGCGCCTCATCCCCGCGGACGTCGTCTCCGCATTCAGGGGCCGACTGCTCAACGTCCACCCCGCCCTGCTCCCCGCTTTCGGCGGCCCGGGCATGTTCGGTCATCACGTGCACGAGGCCGTGATCCGCGCCGGCACGCGCGTGAGCGGCCCAACGGTGCACTTCGTGAGCGAGCACTACGACGAGGGCGCGATCATCGCGCAGTGGCCCGTCCCCGTGCATGCGAGCGACACCCCCGAGTCCCTCGCCGCCCGCGTCCTGGCAGCCGAGCATCGCATATATCCACCGTGCGTCGCCGCCGTCTGCGCCGGCGTCACCATACTTTCGCCCGACGGACGCGTCACCAACGCACCCAAGTTCGATTTCGACCGTCCACCCATCCGGGATCGCGAGTAGCGAGGAACGAGAAGCGAGGAACGAGAAGCGAGAAGCGGGTAGCGAGGGGCAAGAAGCCCCCCTCCCCCCGCACTCCCCCCTCCCCCCGCATCCCTCCCCCCGCCCCGCACCCCGCACCCCTCTCCCGATCTCAGCATGCCTTCCGCCCTCCTCTCCGTCTCCGACAAATCCGGCCTGATCGACTTCGCCCAGGGCCTGCACAAGCTCGGCTACCGCCTCCTCTCCACCGGCGGCACCTCCAAGGCCCTCCGCGCCGCCGGCCTCGAAGTCTCCGACGTCGCCGACGTCACCAACTTCCCGGAGATGCTCGACGGCCGCGTGAAGACGCTGCATCCGGCGGTCCACGGCGGCCTGCTGGCTCGCCGCGACCTCCCCGAGCACATGGCGGCGATCGCCGAGCACGGCATCGCGCCGATCGATCTCGTCTGCGTGAATCTCTATCCGTTCCGCGAGACCGCGGCGAAGCCCGGCCTCGCGCCCGAGCACGTCATCGAGCAGATCGACATCGGCGGCCCTTCGATGCTGCGCAGCGCGGCGAAGAACTTCGCGTCGGTCACCGTCGTCGTCGATCCCGCCGACTACACGCGCGTCCTCGAAGCGATGCAGAACGGCGGCGACGCCTCCGAGATGCGCCGTGATCTCGCGGAGAAGGTCTATGCGCACACCGCGGCCTACGACGCCGCGATCAGCGGCTGGTTCGCCCAGCAGCGCGGCGATCACTTCCCGGAGAAGCTCACGCTCGCCTTCGAGCGCGCGCAGTCGCTGCGCTATGGCGAGAACCCGGGTCAGGCGGCCGCCTTCTATGTCGAACGCGCCGGCGCCGGCCTCGGCGCGCTCAAGCAGCACGGCGGCAAGGAACTCTCGTTCAACAACTTCCTCGATCTCGAGGGCGCGATGCTCGCGATCGATCCCTTCGCCGGCGAGACCGCCTGCGCGATCGTGAAGCACACCACGCCCTGCGGTCTCGCGACCGGCGTCACCGCGCTCGACGCCTACCAGAAGGCGCTCGCCTGCGACCCGGTCTCGGCCTTCGGCTCGGTGATCGCCTTCTCGGTCGAGGTCGACGAGGCCGCGGCGCAGGCCGTCGCCTCGCTCTTCGTGGAGTGCATCGTGGCGCCGAGCTTCACGCCGGAGGCACTCGCGGCGCTCGGCGCGAAGAAGAACCTGCGCGTGCTCGAGGGCACGGTGCGCACCGGTGCCGGCTCGCTCGACATCAAACGCGTGCGCGGCGGCATCCTCGTGCAGGAGCGCGCCCCGGCCTCGCTCGACGATGCCGGCTGGAAGGTCGTGACCAAGCGACAGCCGTCCGCGGCGGAACTGAAGGACCTGCTCTTCGCCTGGCGCGCCGTCGCGAGCGTGAAATCGAACGCGATCGTCCTCGCCCGCGACGGCGCGACGATCGGCATCGGCGCCGGCCAGATGTCGCGCGTCGACGCCGCCTTCCTCGCCGTCCACAAAGCGAAGTCCCAGGGTCACTCCACCGAAGGCGCCGCGCTCGGCTCCGACGCCTTCTTCCCGTTCCGGGACGGCGTGGAGCAAGCGGCCCAGGCCGGGGTACGCACGATCGTCCAGCCGGGTGGCTCGGTCCGGGACGAGGAGGTCATCGCGGCCGCGGACGAGCATGGGATCGCGATGGTCTTCACGGGGCAGCGGACGTTCAGGCATTAGACCAAGGCGGAAGGATGAAGGATCAAGGATGGAAGATGTCTTTCAGCCTCCATCCTTCAGCCTTCATCTTCCCCAAGCAGAACCGTAGCTTTCGAACTTCCCAAATCTCCGCACACACCGATGTCAGCTGACCTCGACTACCGCCCGTCCTACCTCGCCGCCACCATCGCGGCCGGTCTGACCTTCCTCCTCTACCTCGTCACCCTCTCCCCCGAGACGGCGATGTGGGACACGAGCGAGTACATCGCGGCCGCGTACACCCTCGGCCTGCCGCATCCGCCGGGCAACCCGATGTTCGTCCTCATCGGCCGCGTCTTCGCGATCCTTCCCATCGCGCCCTCCGTCGCGATGCGGATCAACCTGCTCGCGGCCATCTCGAGTGCCGTGAGCGCGGGGATGTGGTTCCTCATCACCGAACGCGTCCTCGTCGGCTGGTTCGACAAGCGTTGGCAGCGCATCGTCGGCGGCTCGGTCGCCGTCCTGATCGGCGCCACCGCCTTCACCGTCTGGTCGCAGTCGGTCGTGAACGAGAAGGTCTACACCGTCTCGCTCGTCGGCCTCGCCATCTCCGCCTGGCTCACCGTCCGCTGGTGCGACGAGCCCGAAGGCCGCAAGGCCGACCGCATCCTCGTGATGCTCGCCTACCTCGCCGGCCTCGGCTACGCGAACCACATGGCCGGCATGCTCGCCCTTCCGGCGATCGGCATCGCGGTGCTCATCCGCCGTCCGGCCACGCTGCTCCGCTGGAAGCTCATCCTCGTCGCCATCGCCACGATGGTCCTCGGCGGCAGCTCGTTCGCCACGCAGCCGATCCGCGCCGCGCACTTCCCCGAGATCAACGAAGGCGAGCCCACGGCCTGCCGAAACGGCCTCGAAGTCTCCTGCACGTTCTCCAAGGCGACTTACGACGCCTTCAAGTACAACTTCGATCGCGGCCAGTACGCCAAGCCGCCGGTCACGGAACGCATGGCGCCCCTCGGCGCGCAGGTCGGCATGTGGTTGCTCTACTTCAAGTGGCAGTGGCTCCGCGACGCGCATGGCGAGCAGCCGGGCCTGCAGGGCTCGCTCGCGGCCTTCTTCCTGATCCTCGGGCTGCTCGGCGGATGGGTCCACTACCGACGGGACCCCGCGAGTTTCGCGTTCTTCGGACCGCTGATGGTCACGCTGACGCTGGTGCTCATCTACTACCTGAACTTCAAGTACGGCGCGTCGCAGTCCCCCGAACTCGGGAACTCCGTCGACCGCGAAGTGCGTGACCGAGACTACTTCTTCCTCTGGAGCTTCTCGGCCTGGAGCGTCTGGGCCGCGCTCGGGCTCGTCTACCTCTGGGAGTCGGTCGCCGTCCTGCTCGGCAGCGAGAAGGTGAAGGTCGGCCTCGAGACCTTCGATCTCCCCACCAAGCGCAGCTTCCTCCTCGCATCGCCGCTACTGCTGATCGCGACGGTGCCGCTCTTCGGCAACTGGCAGGCGAGCTCGCGCGCCGGCGAGACCGACACCGCCGACTTCGCGATCGACCTGCTCAACTCGGTCGAGCCCTACGGCATCCTCGTCACCGTCGGCGACAACGACACCTTCCCGCTCTGGTACGCGCAGGAAGTGCTCGGCGTGCGCAAGGACGTGACGATCGCGAACACGTCGCTGCTCAACACCGACTGGTACACGCGGCAGCTGATCCGCCGCCCGGTGTTCGACTACGACGAGGCGGCCGGTCCGGCCGTCTGGCGCGGCAAGCAGTGGCCCAAGCCCGCCGGCTCGGTGCTCAAGATGACCATGGACGAAGCCGACCGTCTCCCGCTCTATCAGGAGATCTCGCGGCCGATGCTCTTCACCAAGGGGAACATCAACGCGATCATCGAGCCCCGCATGCTGCCGCGCGCCGACATCCTCGTGCTCCGCATGCTGCTCGACAACAACGAGCGCGCGATCCACTTCTCGCGCACCTCGGGCAACCTCGCCGAGGAGCTCGGGCTCGGCGGCTACGTCGTCACGCAGGGCCACTCACGCCGCGTGATGCCCGACAGCGTCGTCGCCACGCAGAGCATCGTCCGCGTTCCGGGCGAGGGCTACGTCGACGCCGACCTCTCGCTCGCGCTCTGGAACGAGGCCAAGGCGCCGGCCTCGCTCATCCGGAAGGGCGACTGGGTCGACGGCCCGTCGAAGGGCATCCCGGGGCTCGTCGTCACCACGGGCATCGCGACGGCGGAGGCGCTGATGCAGGTGGGCCGTCAGTCCGAGGCCGAGGGGATCATCAAGACGGCACGCGAGGTCGCGATCGCCATGCGCTTCGATGACATCGCCCGCAGCCTCGGTCCGGTCCCGCCTCAGCCGACGAATGACTCGCCGGCAACGACGCCGGTCCCCGTCAGGCGGCCGTAGTCAGTCAGCGTAGGTCAGGCAGCCGCAGGTCAGGCCGCCGACGAGGAGAGTTGCTCCATCCACGGACGCGTTCGCTCGAACGCGTCCGCCACGTCCTCGGTCCGCTTCAGGAAGCCGGCCATGTCGGCGCCTTTGGCGGCGAGTTCGGCCGAGGCGCAGGCATCGCCCAGCGCGATCGCCCCGAGCTGGCGCGCACTCGCCTTGAGCGTGTGCGCGATCGTCGCTCCCACCTCGACGTCCCCGTCCTCGGCGGCGTCGTAGAGCCGCGGCAGCTGCGTCGCCGCGAAGCGCAGGAAGGTCGACATGAGCTCGCGCACCAACTCGTCCCCGCCGATCAGGCGGATCTCGGCGATCGCGGGCATCGCTTCGGAGGGGGTCGTGATCATCGCGGGAGGCGAAGGTGGTCGATCGACGATGGGGTCACCTGCCGCTACGCGCCAGCCCCCGTCCACGCTGGGCGCGGTCAGAACCCCCAACTGAGGCCAAGGGTCGCCAGACGTGGCAGGCCGGCCTTGATGCCTTCGGGACGACGTGAGACGATGTAGGTGCGGTCCATGGCGTTGCGCACGGCGGCCGTCACGCGAACGCCCGAAAGA
>JAYTNC010000209.1:0-2210 GCA_043748515.1 Gemmatimonadota bacterium
AGTCCGACGGCGCCGGCTGCGATGCGTCCGGCGTTGCCCCGGATGTCGCTCACGGCGTCGCCGTGCCCGAGGTTGAGCAGCATGACGACGAAGAGGAAGACCACCATGATCGCGCCGGCGTAGACCAGCACCTGGATCGCGCCGATGAACTGCGCGTCGAGCATCACGTACAGCGCGGCGAGGCAGAACATGACGTTCACCAGCCACATCGCCGCGGCCACCGGGCTCTTGCGCGTCACGAACAGGATCGCCGAAGCGACCGCGATCAGGCCGAACAGGTAGAAGTTGAAGCCGTAGAACAGGGTGAAGAACTCGTTGCCCATGTTCACTCCCCCTTGGGGTGCGCGGGATCCCACAGCTCGCTCACCGGATGCGTCTGCGCGGTAAGGCGCTCGAGATCGTAGACGAACCGCGCACGGTTGAACTCGGCGTTCTCGTAGTGCCGCCCCATGTGGATCGCCTCCTCGGGGCAGACTTCCTGGCAGTAGCCGCAGAAGATGCAGCGGAACTCGTCGATCTCGAAGACGAGCGGATAGCGGTTCCCTTCCTCGTCCTCACCCGGCACGAGCTTGATGCAGTTCGCGGGGCAGACCGTCGGGCAGAGGCCGCAGGCGACGCACTTCGCCTTGCCGTCCTCGGTGGTCAGCATGCGGTGGGTCCCGCGCCAGCGCGGCGAGAGGTCCCACTTCTCCTCGGGATACTGGATCGTGACCCGGTGCGGATCGACGAGGTGCTTGAGCGTGAGCGCCAGACCCTTCAGCGTGGCGCGCACATAGCTCACCTCGCCGACCGGGCGCTCCATGACCTTCACGGTGATCGCCATCTAGCGGGTCTCCCCCGAAGCGAGGGTGGATCGGGCGTCGGTCGCGGCGCGGAGGCGTTCCACCCGACCGCGCCCGAGGCGCGACGTGGCGGGGCTGATGAGCCGGCCGCTGTCGACGACGAAGAAGAGGATGCCGAGCAGGACGAGATTGAGTCCGCCCATCGCGCCCTTGAATGCCCAGCCGGTGCGCGAGACGCCCGCGGCGTCGAGGCCGAGCGTCGCGCTCGCCACGATCACGATGTACCCGAGTGCGAGCGGCAGCATGAACTTCCACCCCAGCGACATCAGCTGGTCGTAGCGGAAGCGCGGCAGCGTCCAGCGCACCCAGATGAAGAAGAAGACGAACGAGTAGGTCTTGAGTCCGAAGAACGCGAAGGTGACCAGCGACTTGAGGACCGTCGGCCCCTCGTTGTCCCAGCGCGTGAACGGGATGTCCCAGCCGCCGAGAAAGAGCGTCACGAACATCGCGCTCGCCGTGAGCATGTTCGCGTACTCGGCGATGAAGAACATCGAGAACTTCATCCCGCTGTACTCGGCGTGGTAGCCGGCGACGAGCTCCGACTCGGCCTCGGGAAGGTCGAACGGCACGCGGTTGGTCTCGGCGAAGGCCGACACGAGGAAGATGAACGCCGCGATCGAGATGATCAGCACGTTCCATCCGCCGGCCACCTGCGTCGCGATCACTTCATTCAGCGAGACGTTCCCGGCGATGAGCAGCACACAGACCGTGCTCATGCCCATCGCGATCTCGTAGCTCACCATCTGCGCCGAGGAGCGGAGGCCGCCCAGCAGCGAGTACTTGTTGTTGGACGACCAGCCGGCGAGCACGATCCCGTAGATGCCGATCGAGGTGATCGCCAGCACGTAGAGGAAGCCGATCGGGAGGTCGGCGACGACGAGGTCGATCCGGCCCCACGGCGTCGGCATCGGCGCGCCGAACGGGATGACCGCCCAGGCGATCATCGCGGTGCAGAACGCGATCGCCGGCGCGAGGATGAACAGGGGCTTGTTCACGTCCCCCGGCATCGTCTCTTCCTTCATGAAGTTCTTCACGCCGTCGGCCAGCACCTGGAAGAGACCCCACGGGCCCACGCGGTTGGGGCCATGACGGTCCTGGATCCAGGCGGAGACCTTTCGCTCGGCGAGCGTCGTGTAGGCGACGACGAGCATGTAGAGCGTGAAGATCGCGACCAGTTTGACGAGCGTCGCGAGCAGGAAGACGCCGAGCGACGGCGGCAGCTGAGTCGGATCGAGCGGCGGCATCAGTGCGCCCCGGCCACGGCACCCGCGACGAGCCCGCCGCGGAGACCGATGGTGTCGTAGGAGAGACCGGCGAAGGCCGGCTCGGACTTCGCCAGCGCGGCGAATATGGAGGACGGCAGGTTCA
>JAYTNC010000210.1:0-9647 GCA_043748515.1 Gemmatimonadota bacterium
GCAGTTCGGCTCGCTGGAGGCGCACGAGGTCGGCATTGCGCGCCAGCGCGGCCTCCTGTTGTCGCTCGGCCGCGGCGCGCGAGGCCAGGAACCACGAGAGGCCCACGATCATCCCGATCACCAGGAGCTGGGCCGTGAAGGGCAGGGCCCGCCAGCGCTTGACGGGAGTCGGACGCGGGCGGGGCGGTTCGAATGCGGTCGGGACCATGCACTTCCGACGAGTCACGCGGATCTGAAGGCACAGCCCATCGGCCCTTCCGCGGTGGTAAATTGCGGCGGCCCCCCGTCACTCCTGCCTACGCCTCCATGCCGCCGACCACCACCCCGCTCCACACGCTCAACGCCGCCGGCCAGTCGATCTGGCTCGACTACATCGACCGCACCATGCTCGGCAACGGCGAGCTGACCCGCCGGATCTCCGGCGAGGCGCTGACCGGGATGACGTCCAACCCGACGATCTTCGAAAAGGCCCTCGCCACCGGCACAGCGTACGACGGGCAGCTCGCGGCGGCCCCGGCGTCGCTGAGCGCCTGGGACCGGTTCGAACTCGTCGAGACCGATGACGTGCGCGTCGCCTGTGACGCCTTCGCCGGCGTCTATCGCGACACGAAGGGCCTCGACGGCTACGTCTCGATCGAGGTCTCGCCCGGCTCGGCGCACGATGCGCAGGCGACGATCACCGAAGCGCATCGCCTCTGGACGGCCGTCGCGCGCCCGAACGTGATGATCAAGGTGCCCGGCACGCCCGAGGGCTGCCTCGCGCTCCGCCGGCTGATCGCCGACGGGATCAACGTGAACGTCACGCTGCTCTTCGCGGTCGGCGCGCATGCGCGCGTGATCGAGGCGTATCTCTCCGGACTCGAGGACCGCGCGGCCACGGGCGGCGATCTCTCGCACGTCGCGTCGGTGGCCTCGTTCTTCGTGAGCCGCGTGGACAACGCGATCGACGCCGCGCTCGAAGCGCAGGCGACGGCCGGCACGCTCTCCGCCGAACGCCTCGCCGCGCTGCGCGGCAAGGCCGCGATCGCCAACGCGAAGCGCGCCTACCGCCTCTTCCGCGAGCGCTTCAGCGGTCCGCGCTGGGCCGCACTCGCCGCGAAGGGCGCGCAGCTGCAGCGGCCGCTCTGGGCCAGCACGAGCACCAAGAACCCGTCGTACCGCGACGTGCTCTACGTCGAGGAGCTCATCGGCCCCGACACCGTGAACACGATGCCGCCGGCGACGCTCGAGGCGTTCCGCGATCATGGGATCACCAAGCGCACCGTCGACGCCGGCGTGGCCGAGGCCGACCAGCTGCTCGCCGACCTGGAGTCGGTCGGCATCCAGCTCGACGCCGTCACCGACCAACTGCTCGCCGAGGGCCTGGCCTCGTTCCAGAAGTCGTTCGACACGCTCGTCGCGGGGATCGAGAAGAAGACCGCCGCGCTCGCCTCCGCTCGCTGACCCGATCACCCGCCTGATGCCCCCGCGTCCCGACATCACCAAGATCGTCTGCACCATCGGCCCGGCCTCGTCGAGCCCCGACGTGATCCGCAAGCTCATGCTCGCCGGCATGAACGTCGCGCGCCTCAACTTCTCGCACGGCAAGCACGAGGATCATGCGCGCACGGTCGCGCACATCCGCAGCATCGCCGAGGATCTGCGCAAACCGATCGCCATCCTCGGCGACCTGCAGGGCCCGCGCATCCGCATCGGGCTGCTCAAGCAGACGCGGCCGATCGTCGAAGGCGATGCGTTCGTCTTCGCGCCGGAGGAGATCGCGCGCGAGGGCGAGATCCCGGTCACCTACGCCGACATCGCGAAGGACGTACGCAACGGCGGCACGATCCTCGTCGACGACGGGCTCCTCTCGTTCTCGGTGACGGGGATCGACGGGCCGCGCGTCGCGGTGCGGGCGAAGTACGGCGGGCAGCTCAAGTCGAACAAGGGGATGAACCTCCCTGGCATCGACGTCTCGGCTCCCTCGCTCACCGAGAAGGACCGCGCCGACATCCCGTTCGCGATCGAGCACGACCTCGAGTATCTCGCCCTCTCGTTCGTGCGCCGTCCCGAAGACATCGAGGAGCTGCGCCTGCTCCTCCCGAAGGGCATGCTCATCGTCGCGAAGATCGAGAAGGACTCAGCGCTCGAACGGATCGAGGACATCCTCAAGGTCTCCGACGCGGTGATGGTCGCGCGTGGCGACCTCGGCGTGGAGCTCCCCTTCGAGGAGGTCCCGTTGCAGCAGAAGCGGATCATCGGGCTCGCGGCGCGCTACGGCCGGCCGGTGATCACCGCGACGCAGATGCTCGAATCGATGGTGCAACACCCGCGCCCGACGCGCGCCGAAGCGAGCGACGTCGCGAACGCGATCCTCGACGGCACCGACGCCGTGATGCTCTCGGCGGAGACCGCCGCCGGTCTGCACCCGGTGCTCGCCGTCGAGGCGATGCGCCGGATCGCGAACGCCGCCGAACGGGCGGAGGTCCAGCGCGGGCAGGGGCTCGATCGCGTGACACCGGGCTCCGCCTCGGTCGAGGAGACGATCGCGGCGGCGACCGTCACCGCGGTCCGGCTCCTCGGCGCGCAGACGATCGTCGTCATCACCAAGAGCGGCTTCTCGGCGCGCGTCGTCTCGGCGCGCCGTCCCAACGTGCGCATCGTGGTGCTCACGGACAACGCACGCACCTATCGCCAACTGGCACTCGTCTGGGGCGTGATCCCGTTCCTGGTGCCGCATTGCGACACCTACGAGCAGATGGCGGCCATCGCGCGCGAGAAGTTGCGCGAGCACGGCCTCGCGAAGCCGGGCGAGAAGATCGTCGTCACCGCGGGCGTGCCGTTCGACGTGCCCGGCACCACGAACCAGCTCAAGGTGGAGACGGTGTGAGGCTGACCTTCCTCGGCACGGGGACGAGTTTCGGCGTGCCGCAGGTGGGATGCCCGTGCGCGGTCTGCCGGTCGACCGACGCGCGCGACAAGCGGACGCGCGTCGGCGCGCTCGTGGAGTCGCAGGGCTTCCGGTTGCTGATCGACACGCCGCCGGAACTGCGCCTGCAGCTCATCGGCGCCCAGGTGGACCGCGTGGACGCCGTGCTCTTCACGCACGACCACGCCGATCACACGCACGGGATCGACGACGTGCGCGCGATCTCGGTGCGCGGCGCCGCGCTCCCGATGTACGGGCCGGCCGAGACGATCGCGGCGCTCGAGCGCCGCTTCCCGTACATCTTCGACACGACCGTGAGACCGATCCCCGGCACGAGCCGACCCGAAGGCGCGACGCATGCGCTCGTGGTCGACGTGCCCGTGCGGATCGGTCCGCTCGACGTGACGCCGGTGGAGGTGCCGCACGGGCGCACGCGCGTCTTCGGCTATCGCATCGGCCCGCTCGCGTACGTCACCGACGCGAAGGCGCTCCCCGAGGCGGCGCTCGCACGGCTGCGCGGCGCCGAGGTGCTCGTGCTCAACGCGCTCTTCCGCCGTTCGCACCCCACGCATCTCTCCGTCAGCGAGGCGGTGGAGACCGCACGCCTCGTGGGCGCGCGCCGCACCTTCCTCACGCACCTCACCCACGAGACGGCGCATGCCGAGCTCGAGGCCGAACTTCCCCCAGACATCCGGCCCGCCTACGACGGGCTGACCGTGGAGATCCCTGAGTCATGACCATCCAGCTCGACGTCTCGGGCATGCTCGGCCGCGCCGTTCCGCACGGGGCGACGCCCGCCGGCCTCGCCGCGCTCGCGCCGCGTCTCGCCGCCGCCCACGCGGGCCTGCTCGCCGACGCGGCGCGCGGCGTCCTCGGCTTCCGCGAACTCGAAGCGCAGGCGGCCGAGCGCGGGCGCATGCAGGAGTGGGCGCGCACCGCGGCCAAGGACCTCGAGGACGTCGTCGTGCTCGGCATCGGCGGGTCGGCGCTCGGCGCCGTCGCGCTGCGCACCGCGTTGCTGCCGCGCGACTGGAACGCCCGAACGCGCGCGCTGCGCGGTGGCCGGCCCCGCCTGCATGTGCTCGACAACGTCGATCCGCGCTCGGTGCGCGGTCTGCTCGAGGTGGTCGACCTGCCACGCACCCGCTTCCTCGTGATCTCCAAGTCGGGGAGCACGGCCGAGACCATGTCGCAGTACCTCTTCATCCGCGAGCGATTGCAGCAGGCCGGCATCGCCGCGAAGGATGCGATCGCATTCGTGACCGATCCGGCCAAGGGCGTGCTGCGCCGCGTCGCGAAGGACGAGGGGATCCCGACGTTCGAGGTGCCGGCCAACGTCGGCGGTCGCTTCTCGGTGCTCACGCCGGTGGGGATGCTCCCGGCGGCGCTGCTCGGCATGGACGTCGACGCGATCATCGCCGGCGCCGCCGCGATGCGCGATCGCTGCGACAACGACCGCTTCCGCGACAATCCCGCGCTCGCCTTCGCCGCGCTGCAGTGGCGCGCGCATCTCGAGGCGGGGCAGGGGATGCATGTGCTCATGCCCTACTCCGATGCCCTCCGCGACGTCGCGCCCTGGTTCGTGCAGCTCTGGGCCGAGAGCCTCGGGAAGCGGACGCCTGACGGGACGCACGTCGGCCCGACGCCGATCGTCGCCGTCGGCGCGACCGACCAGCATGCGCAGGTGCAGCTGTTCATGGAAGGACCGGCCGACAAGACCGTCACGTTCATCGACGTCGAGGAACCGGAGGGCGGTGAACTCACCATCCCCGGCGGCGGGCCGGCCGAACTCGCCTACCTCGGCGGCCACGGCTTCGCCGAGCTCCTGCGCACCGAGTGCCGCGCGACCCAGGGCGCCCTCACGACGATGGGACGCCCGACGATGACGCTGCGCGTCACCCGCGCCGATGCCTGGCACCTCGGCGGGCTCATCATGCTCTTCGAGCTCGCGACGATCTATGGCGGTCAGCTCTACGGCGTCGATCCGCTCGACCAACCGGGCGTCGAGCTCGGCAAACAGCTCACGTATTACCAGTTCGGGCATCCCGACTGGCAGCAGATGAAGGCCACGTGGGACGCGCTCCCGCCGGCCGATCCCGACTGGGTTCTGTGACGCGTTGCCCCTGCCGGACGACGGGGGCAGATTCCTTGTAGCACACTTCGTGCGCCGCGTCGTGCGGCGCGCGCTCCCGCAACCGCGATCCACGATGTCCCACGCCCCCGAATCCGTCCGTCGCGCCCTCGGCG
Organism: Gemmatimonadota bacterium; assembly: GCA_043748515.1. GTDB lineage: Bacteria > Gemmatimonadota > Gemmatimonadetes > Gemmatimonadales > Gemmatimonadaceae > Pseudogemmatithrix. The sequence goes on from JAYTNC010000210.1 coordinate 5,156, forward strand.
CCGCGATCTCCATCGATGCCGGTCGCCTGAGCGTGAAGGACGAGGCGAAGCTCGCGTCGCCGCTCATGGATGAACTCGTACGCCTCGCCGTCTTCGGCGACGCTGCGGAGAAGGACTGGGCCCGCTGGGTGATCTGGGAAGCGGCGCGCGCGGTCGGCACGTACTCGGCGTCGATCCACGACTTCTACATGGCACGCGGCCGCGGCGACGTGAAGGGCGTCACCGTGCCGGCGATGAACATCCGCGGCGCGACCTACGACACCGTCCGCTCCGTCTGGCGCACCGCGCTCGAGCTCGACGCCGGCGCGATCATCCTCGAGATCGCGCGCTCCGAGATCGCCTACACCGACCAGCGCCCCACCGAGTATGTCGCGGTGATCCTCGCGGCGGCGTTGCGCGAAGGGTATCGCGGCCCGGTGTTCATCCAGGGCGACCATTTCCAGGTGAATGCGAAGAAGTACAAGGTCGACGCGGCGGCAGAGGTGGCCGCGGTGAAGGCGCTCGCCACGGAGGCGGTCGCGGGCGGCTTCTACAACATCGACCTCGACACGTCGACGCTCGTCGACCTCGCGTTCCCGACGCTCGCCGAGCAGCAGCGGCTCAACTCTGAGATCGGCGTGGAGCTGACGCGTCATGTGCGCGGGCTCGAGCCCGAGGGCATCACGATCTCGCTCGGCGGCGAGATCGGTGAGGTGGGCACGGAGAACTCGACCGTGGCCGAGCTCGAGGCGTACATGGACGGCTACAACACCACGCTGCAGGCGCAGGCGCCGGGCATGATCGGGCTCTCGAAGATCTCGGTGCAGTCGGGCACGTCGCATGGCGGCGTGGTCCTCGCCGACGGCTCGATCAAGGACGTCGCGCTCGACTTCAAGACGCTCGAGGACCTTTCGCGCGTCTCTCGCGCGAAGTACGGGCTCTCGGGGGCCGTGCAGCATGGCGCGTCGACGCTGCCCGACGACGCGTTCTATCACTTCCCCAAGACCGAGACCGCGGAGATCCACCTCGCGACCGGGTTCCAGAACATGCTCTACGATCTCATGCCCGCGGCGCTGCGCGCGGAGATCTACGAGTGGCTCAAGGTCAACGCGGCAGACGAGCGGAAGGCGGGTGATTCCGACGAGCAGTTCTTCTACAAGACGCGGAAGAAGGCCTTCGGTCCCTTCAAGTCGCAGGTCTGGGGTCTACCGGCCGATGTGAAGGCGACGATCGCGGCCGCGTACGACGCCAAGTTCACCTTCCTCTTCGACAAACTCGGGGTCAAGGGAACCTCGGCCGCGGTGCGGCGGTACGTGAAGGGTCCGGCGATCGTCATGCCGGCACCCGGCACGGGCGGCCCCGCGGTCGAAGCGGCCCCCGATGACGCCGAAGCGGGCGAGTAGGACGGTCGGGCCTCTGGCCCGACCCGTGCCCCCCACGCGCGACGAGCGCACTGAACGGAGCTGCACCATGAAGAAGATCCTGATGCTGGGCGCCCTGGCGATGCTCGCCACGGGCTGCGTGTCCAAGTCGGAGTATGACCGCCAGATGCAGCAGGTCGCCTCGATCTCGAGCGAGAAGGACTCGCTGCTCAAGGAAGTCGTCGCGACGTCGCAGTTCATCGCCGAAGTGAACGGCGAACTCGACCGCGTGAAGGGCGGCCAGGCCCCGGTGCAGGCCGGCGGCGCCGAGATGGAGCAGATGTCGCCCGCCGAGCAGCGTCAGGCGCTCGCCGAGCGCGTGAAGGGGCTCACCGACCGCCTCCGCGAGTCCGAGGAACGCCTCGGGCAGAGCCGCCGCCGCGTCAGCCAGCTCACCGCGAACAACGCGACGATGACCGCGCAGATGGCGTCCTTCGACGCGACGATCAAGCAGTTCCAGGTGATCATCGACAACCAGAAGGCCGAGATCGTCGCGCTGCTCGACCAGGTGGGCCTGCTCACCTCCGAGAACATGGCGCTGCGCGAGTCGAACACCGTGCTCGAGACGCAGCGCGCGGCCCTCAGCACCCGGACGGCGGAGCTCACCACCGAGCAGAACACCGTCTACTGGGTCGCCGGCAAGAAGGACGACCTGCTCAAGCGCGGCATCATCGAACAGCGCGGCGGCATGCTCGGCATCGGTCGCACCTCGGTGTTGGCGCGCAGGCTCGACGCGGGGGAGTTCACCGCCGTCGACCGTACGTTGCTCTCGACCATCACGCTCCCGAATCCGGGCAAGTCGTACCGGATCATCACGACCAACGACATCGCCGGACTCGACGCGCCGCCGTCCGACGGCAAGTTCAAGGGCGCGCTGAAGATCACCTCGCCCGAGATCTTCTGGCGCCCGTCCAAGTTCCTCGTCCTCGTCGAGCTGTAAGGAGGCACGGATGTCAGAGCACGACAGCAACGAACCGAAGGTCGTCGTCGAGCGGAGTTCCGGCGGCGGCGTGGGGCTCTTCCTGCTCGGCCTCGCGGTCGGTGCGGGGATCGCCCTGCTCTACGCACCGCAGTCGGGCGCGGAGACGCGCGCCGACCTGCGGCGTGGCGCCCGCCGGGCGCGCCGCAAGGCGCGCGACTTCGCCGAAGAGGCGCGCGACGCGGCGCACGACATCGCCAAGTCGTCCCGTGAGGCCGCGGGCGATTTCGTCCGCACCTCGCGCGGGGCGGCGAGCGATTTCGTGCGCACCACGCGCACGGCCGCCCGCGACGCCGCCGGTGAGGCGAAGGAGGCGTTGGAGCGGCGCCTCGCCCGTCATGGCCGCGGAGCCGAAGTCGAGGAATCCGAGGATATCGGCGTCTGAAAGCGCTCTGGCGCTTCCTCGTCGACGTCGTCAAGCGGGCCGACGCCGATGATGCGATCTTCCTCGCCGGCGGGGTGGCGTTCAACGTCCTCCTCGCCGGCATTCCGTTCTTCCTGCTCATGGCGGCCGGGCTCGGGTTCATCCTCGACCAGTCGCCCGACATGGCCGCGAGCGTCGTGCAGACGACCCTCCGGAATCTCCTCCCCGGTCGCCTCGCTCCGACGGGCTCGATCCTCGACCCCGTGCTCACCGACGTCGTCCGCACGCGCACCGTCGTCGGAGTGTGGGGCGGTCTGCTCTTCATGTGGTTCGCGTCGCGCCTCTTCTCCACGCTGCGCGCCGTGCTCGCCTTCGTCTTCATGCATGGGCGCGACCGCGGCTACTTCCACGGTAAGCTGGTCGACTTCAACCTGATCGCGTTCGCCGTGCTGCTGGTGACCGCCTGGGTCAGCATCAACGCCGTGCTCGTGCTCACGACCGGCCGCCTGGGCGGCGCGCTCGAGCGGGTGGGCGTGCTGCCCGACGTGACCGGCGCGTTCGCCGCCGCGCTGCTCCGCGGCCTCGCGATCGGCATGATCTTCCTGATGTTCGTCGCGCTCTACCGCTGGCTGCCCCGCAGCCGCACGCATTGGCGATCCGCCCTCGTCGGCGCGGCAACGGCCACCGGCCTCTTCGAACTCGCGCGGTTCCTCTTCGCCGTGTACATGCTCCGCTACCCGCCGTCGTCGGTCTACACCGGCACGCTCGGCGCGATCTTCATCGTCATCTTCTGGACCTACTACGCCGCGCTCATCTTCGTGCTCGGCGCCGAGGTCGCGCACGTGCACGAGATGCGCTCGGTGGCGAGCGGCGAACTGCCTCCCCGCTCGCCGCTCACGACCGAGTTCGCCACCACCGCCGAGGCGCGCGCCGCGACCCTCGGCATCCCCGCCCGCCCGCCCGACGCCCCATGACCGCACCCATCGACCTCCGCAGCGACACCGTCACCAAGCCGACTCCCGCGATGCGCCGCGCGATGGCCGAGGCCGAGGTCGGAGACGACGTCCTCGACGGCGATCCGACGGTCCTGCGGCTCCAAGCGCGCGTCGCGCAGATGCTCGGCAAGCACAGCGCGCTCTATTTCCCCACGGGCACCATGGCCAACCAGGCGGCCCTCTGGCTGCTGGGCGAGCCAGGGACCGAGGTGTATTGTCACGACGACTCGCACATCGTGAACTGGGAGATCGCCGGCACGGCCGCGCTCGCCGGACTGCAGGTGCGCCTGGTGCGCGGCGGCCCGGTGATGGACGCCGACGCGTTGCGCGCGAGTTACCGCCCGTACTCGGTCCACGCGCCGCGCGCCTCGCTCGTCTGCGCCGAGAACACGCACAACGGCGCCGGCGGCATGGTCACGTCGATCGAGCGTCTGCGCGCCATCCAGGCGACCGCCGCCGACGCGGGGCTCCCGCTGCATCTCGACGGCGCGCGCCTCTGGAACGCGAGCGTCGCGACCGGCACGCCGCTCGCCGACTTCGCCGCCTGCGCGTCGACCGTGATGGTCTCGTTCTCCAAGGGACTCGGCGCCCCCGTGGGGGCCTGCCTCGTGGGTGACGAAGCGCCGATGAAGCGCGCGTGGGAGGTGCGGAAGCGCTTCGGCGGCGGGATGCGCCAGTCGGGCATCCTCGCGGCGGCCGCGCTGCACGGACTCGAACATCACCTGCCGCGGATGCACGAGGACCATGCGCGCGC
>JAYTNC010000211.1:0-1831 GCA_043748515.1 Gemmatimonadota bacterium
CCTGCACGACGACGTCCGGATCCTCGGCGAGCTCCTTGGCCGCACGCTGCGCGAGCAGGGCGGCGATCGATTGTTCGACGCGGTCGAGCGCGTCCGCGCACTTGCGAAGGACGCGAGACGGAGTGCCGCGGACCTCGCAAGTCTCGAGCAGACGTTACGGGCCCTCTCGGTCACCGATGCGCTCGCCGTCGCACGCGGTTTCGCGCATTTCCTTTGGCTCGCGAACATCGCCGAGCAGCATCATCGCATCAGACGGCGGCGCGACTACCAGGCCGATCCGGCGAGCGCGCCGCAACGCGGCTCCCTCGCCGACAGCTTCGCGCGGCTGAGCGCGGCCGGCATCGCCCCGGCGGTGCTGCACAGCGCCGTGAGCGCGCTGCGGATCGAGCTCGTGCTCACGGCGCACCCCACCGAGGTCGTGCGCCGCACGCTGCGCCGCAAGCAACGTCGCATCGCCGAACTGCTCGCGCTCGACGATCGCACCGACCTGACCGTGGAGGAAAGCGCAGAGATCAGGCGCGACCTCGCTTCTGAGATCGCGGCGACCTGGATGACTGACGAAGTGCGCCGCGACCCGCCCACGCCGTTCGACGAAGTGAAGTGGAGCCTCGTCGTCTTCGAGCAGACGCTCTGGGACGCCGTGCCGCGGCATCTCGCCGCGCTCGACCGCGCGCTCGTGACCGCGACCGGCACGGGACTCCCGCTCGATGCGGCACCGATCCGATTCGGTTCGTGGATCGGTGGCGATCGCGATGGTAACCCGAATGTCACACCGCAGGTGACGGCGCGCGCGGTGATGCTCGCGCGCTGGATGGCCGCCGATCTGTATCGCCAAGAGGTGGAGGCGCTGCGCGGCGAGCTCTCCATGCGGCGCGGCAGCGCCGAGCTTCACGCGCGCGTGGGCGAGGTGGCTGAGCCGTACCGCGTGCTGCTCAAGGGCATCACCACGCGCCTGCGTGCGATGCGCGACCGGATGCAGCGACTCATCGACACCGACGCGCCCTACGTGGCCGATCCCGCCGACTACACGGACGCGGAGCAACTGGCCGAGCCGCTCCGGCTCTGCTATCGCTCGCTCATGGAGACGGGCGGCGCGACCGTTGCGCAGGGGCGTCTGCTCGACCTGCTCCGTCGCATCCCGAGTCTCGGGCTGTCGCTCGTGAAGCTCGACCTGCGTCAGGAGGCCGACCGGCACACCGATGCGCTCGACGCGATCACACGTCGCGCCGGACTGGGGTCGTACCAGTCGTGGGACGAGGCCGCGCGGCAGGCGTTCCTGCTCGGCGAGCTGCAAAGCGACGCGGGCGTGACGCGGCGCGTGCTCGCGGCTCCCGACCCGATCAGTGACGCGGCACCAGTGCTCGTACCATTCGACGACGCCGTGCGCGACGTGATCGACGCGTTTCGCGTCGCCGCCACGCTACCGCGCGACGCGCTCGGTGCCTACGTCATCTCCATGGCCGCGCGCCCCTCCGACGTACTGGCGGTCGAGCTGCTCCAGCGCGCGGTGGGAGTCGCGGATCCCCTGCGCGTCGTCCCGCTGTTCGAGACCGCGAACTACCTCCGCGGTTCTGACGCTTGCATCGGCGCGCTGCTCGACATCCCGTGGTACGCGGCGCGGACGAACGGACGTGTCGAAGTGATGGTCGGCTACTCCGACTCGGCCAAGGACGCCGGTCGGCTCGCGGCGGCGTGGGAGTTGTACACGGCGCAGGAACGGCTCGTCGCCGTGACCAAGGCACACGGTGTGCGACTGACTCTGTTCCATGGCCGAGGTGGATCGGTCGGGCGCGGCGGCGGACCGACGCACCTGGCGATCCAGTCGCAACCA
>JAYTNC010000212.1:0-2723 GCA_043748515.1 Gemmatimonadota bacterium
TCAGCGGTTCGCGCTCCCGTTCGAGCTCGAAGCCGAAGTACGTCAGCTTGTGCTCGAGCGCGAGCGGCCGCTCGCGCTTGGCAGGGTCGTAGACCACGCGCGGCGCATGGCGCGTCGCGTACCGGCGCACGAGATCGGCCGGGATCTGCGTTCCCTCGATCGCCGCGCGCGCCACGCCGAACTTGTCGGCGAAGTAGCGCAGCGTGCCCGCCACCGGCCCCCAACTCCCGCAGACGCTCGTCTTCGAGACGCGCGCCTCGTCGCCGGTCACCGTCTCCTCGTCGATCACCAGCGAGAACGGCATGATCCGCGCGACGAGGTCGATGAACTTCCGCTCGACCGCCGGCGTCGTGCGCGGCATCTGCGTCGGCAACGGAAGACCGACCGATCGATAGATGCTCGCCATCGCGAGCGCCGAGTCCTCGACCGACTTCACGAGCACGCCGCGCCCTTCGGCCCAGCGCTCGATGCTCGCGTCGAACATCTGCCGCGGCAGGCCGTACACCTCGCCGAGGAATCCGCACTTCTCGAACGCCTCGGCATAGACGTTGTACGTCGAGAGGTGATCGCTCCCCGGCACCACGAGCCCCGCGAGATCGCGATCCTCGCGCGTCATCCGATGCAGCGACTCCACGCTCGCCATCACCGCGACGCAGGGCAGCAGCTCGTCGTCGCAATGCACGAGCAGCTCGGCCCACGCGCGGTCGACCGGCATCGCCTCGACCGACTTGCCGTAGGTCGTGAGCCGGCCGTTCTCGACGATCCCGCGCGACTCGAGGAACGCGAGCGCGTTGCGGTACGACTGCTTGTCGAGCGGCACCGGCAGGTCGAGCTCGTCGGCGCGCACGCCGAGCGCGGCGCAGGTGAGCGCCACGCGTTCGGAGTCGCCCGCGAGCTGGAACTCGGGCGCCGTGGGGCGCAGCTGGTCGAACCGGATGTCGCGGTCGGAGAGGATGAACACCCGCCCACCGGCCACGCGGCCATGCACGCGGCCCGCCATCTGCAGGATCTCGTTCGCGCCGAGGTGCAGGCGCGTGAGCACGTTGCGTCCCTGCTCGACGACGTTCGCGAAGCGCGTGTCGTCGATCACCACCGTGTCGAGTCCGCGCACGTTGAGCGCGCTCTGCCCTGCCGCGGTCATCGCGAGCAGGAACGGCTTCTCCACCTCGCCCTCGAGGAAGGGCCGGATCACGCGGATCGGCTCGCCGCCATGATAGAACGCGACTTCCATGCGCGGATAGCGAGCGCCCGCGTCGGCCGCGACCTCCTCGACCCCGGCGCGCGTCGGCAGGAAGACGCCGATCCCGCGCTTCTCCTTGATCGCCCGCTGGAGGAAACGGTCGTCGAGGAACGCCACGGGCTTCTTGCGCTCCACCTCGACGCGCGCGGCCTTCTCGGGATCGAACGCGCTCGACTCGATCACGTCGGCCGCATGCAGGTAGCGCGCGTAGAACGACGGGTCGACCGTCGCCGAGAGCCAGATGAACCGGCAACCGGTGCGCTTCCCGAGCGCGAGGCAGAGTTCCAGTTCCGCGCTCGTCTGGTGGATCTCGTCGACCACCAGCGTGTCGTGCGGCCGGATGTCGCCGTCCTGGAACCAGCGTCGCGCGATGCCGGTCGTGACGATCACCACGTTCCAGGTGGGCGTCTCGGGCGTCGCCTCGCGCTCGCGGTTGACCACGCCCACCCGCAGCGTGTCGGTGTCGAGCAGCGCCTTCGCGATCGGCCGCACCGCGAGCGTCTTTCCCGTGCCGGTGCCGGCGACGATGCCGAAGCCCTCGCGCGGACGCACGTCCGACGTCGCGAGCCGTTCGGCGAGCGCGATCAGTTCGGGACCGCGCGTGTTCCAGAGCAGCGTCTCGATGTCGAGCCCGAACCCCAGCTCGATGGTCTCGCACGCTGCGCGCGTCGGTGCGATGACGATGATGCGCCCGCGATCGCCACCCGTGCGCACGAACGCCTCGCGATCCGGTGGCAGGTACGGATCACGGACCGGTCGCAGTGCGTCGCTCTGGGGTGGGACGGCTACTCCGGCTTCTTCTTGGCTGGCTCGGCCGGCGGCTTCGGCGCGGGCTCGGACGGCGTCTTGGTCGCGCCCCTCGGGCTGGCGGTCGATCCGGTGCCTTCGCGCGCTCCGGCTGGAGTCGCCCCGCTGCCGCGGCGCGGCTCGTTGCCGAACATGAGTTGCGCACGGGCGTTCGCGTCCCGACGGGCGCGCTCGTCGCGCTCGCGCATCTCGGCGGCCGCCTTATCGCGCTCAGCACGCTCGCGGCGACGCTGGAGCTCCTGCTCGGCATCGGAACCATTGCGCTCGACCGACGACACGGCCCCCTTCGCCGGCTTCGCCGTGCGCGGATCGCGCTCTCCCACGCTGGGATCGAACCGCCCGCCACTGGCCTCACGCGCGGCCGGTCCGTAGAGGATCGTCCCGTTGGCCGGGCGCTGCCGCAGCGCGGTCGAACAGTCGGTCGGTGCGGGTTGCTGCGCGGCCGGGACGCCGTCCATCCAGATGCGGCACTTCCCCGCCGGCGGGAGCATGGTCAGCGGGACGGTGTCCCGCGTGCCACCCGAGCGCGCTTGCCCTTCCGTCTTCGCGGGAAGCGCGAGCAGGAGGAGAACGGCGGCCGACGGCACGAGGGAGGAGCGCATGGCGGGCATCAAGTGAAGGACGAGGATGGATACCCCGGGGCCACAGCGGGGTTCATCACGGGGTCAATCGCCGA
>JAYTNC010000213.1:0-3021 GCA_043748515.1 Gemmatimonadota bacterium
CGTGAGGATCGCCCAAGGCGTCCAGGCGCGGACGATCGCGCGGCGGTCGGCGCGCTCCGCGGTGAGCGACGGGCGCCACGCGCGCAGGAAGAGGGTGAGCGCGGCCATGGAGCAGAGCGAGGCGATCACGTCGACGAGCCAGGGGCCGTGGTAGACCGAGACGAGGAACTGCGGCACGGCGAACGAGACGCCGGCGACGAGCAGCGCGGGCCAGACCTCGAGCGTGCGCTTGACGCCCGCGTAGGCGAGCACGAGCCAGAAGGGGATGATCACCGAGAAGGGCGGCAGCTGGTGCCCGACCATCGCCGAGAGCTCGAGCAGGTCGAGCCCGGTCACGCCCTGCAGCGCGATGAGCGGCGTGCCGAGCGCGCCGAACGCGACCGGTGCGGTGTTGGCGATGAGCGAGAAGACCGACGCCTCGATCGCGGGGAAGCCGAGACCGATGAGCAACGCGGCCGTCACCGCGACCGGCGTGCCGAAGCCGGCTGCGCCCTCGAAGAACGCACCGAAGCAGAACGCGATCAACACCAACTGCAGGCGCCGGTCGGTGGTCACGTGCGCGATGCTGTTCTGCAATACGGTGAAGAGCCCGCGGTCCACCGTGAGCTGATACAGGAAGAGCACGTTGAGCAGGATCCAGCCGATCGGGAAGAGTCCGTAGGCCGCGCCGTACGCGGCGGCGCGCAACGCGAGCCCCGTGGGCATCCCGATCGCGAGCACCGCGACGAGCACTGCCGCCACGAGCCCCGCGACCGCCGCCCACTGCGCGCGCACCCGGTGCGAGGCGAGCAGTCCGAGCAGCACGGCGATCGGCAGCAGCGCGACGAGCGTCGAGAGGACGGCCGAGCCGAGCGGGTCGTAGTGCTGGGTCCAAGGACTCATGATGTCGGATCGCGATCAGGGGGCGATCAGCTGGCGATCAGAAGACGATCAGGTCGCGCGTCGCTTCGGCGGGCGTGCGGCAGCCGGCGAGCGCGAGGGCGAGTGCGCATTCGTCCTTGAGCAGCTGTAGCACGCGTTGCGCGCCGGCCGCGCCGTCGAGTGCGAGCCCCCACAGCACGGGGCGTCCGAGCAGCACGGCCTGCGCGCCCATCGCGAGTGCCTTCACCACGTCGGTGCCGCGCCGGATGCCGCCGTCCACGAGCAGCGCGCCGCGTCCGGCCAACGCGTCGGCGACCTCGGGGAGCGCGCGAGCGGTGGGGATCGCGGTGTCGAGTTGGCGTCCGCCATGATTCGAGACGATCACGCCGGCGGCGCCGTGCGTGATCGCGAGCACCGCGTCGTCGCCGCGCACGATGCCCTTCACGAGGATCGGCACGCGCGTGATGGAGCGCAGCCAGACGACGTCCGCCCACGAGATCGACGCGTCCCAGTTCGCCTCGGTGAAGGCCGCGAGCGACGACGCCTGTTCGGCGCGATCAGCGAGCGTGTCGCGCGGTGCAGCGCCGACATTCGGGACCGGCAGGTCGACAGGCACATGGAAGCCGTTGAGCAGGTCGCGTTCGCGCCGGCCGAGCATCGGCGCGTCGACGGTGAGCACGAGCGCGGTGCAGCCCGCGGACTCGGCGCGGCGCACGAGCGCCTCCGTGAGGCCGCGGTCCTTGTAGATGTAGAGCTGGAACCAGAGCGGACCGGCGGTGGCGGAGCGCACGGCTTCGATGGACCGCGTCGCGAGCGTCGAGAGGATCATGCCGGTGCCGGTGGCCTCGGCCGCGCGCGCGGTCGCGAGTTCGCCGTCGGCGTGCGCGAGTTGCTGGAACGCCATCGGCGCGACGAGCACGGGCCAGTCGAGCCCGTGGCCGAGGAGTTCCGTGCGCAGCGAGCGCACCGAGACGTCGCGCAGCACACGGTAGCGCAGTGCGACGTGGTCCCAGGCGGCGCGCGTGGTGCGCAGCAGCACCTCGTCGTTGGCGCCGCCGGCGAAGTAGTCGAACACCGTGCGCGGGAGCCGCTCGGCAGCGGCGGACTCGAACGCGTGGAGATTGAGCATCAGAAGACCAGCCGGCCCCAGTGCGCGATGAACGCCTGGATCGCATGCACCCTCGGGATGAGCGCGTCGATCTCCGCCTGCGACTCGACCCACTTGCTCTGTCCGACCAGCGCGATGGCGTCGAGGTAGGGGATCACGCTCGGCCACTTCGCGACGATCAGCGCGTCCTCGGCGTCGGTGACCATGCTGCGGAAGTTCTGGTTCTGCGAGCCCATGATGGTGTAGAACATCACGCGGCTTCTCACCTCGATGGGGAGCGCGTCGTACCACTTGTCCACCGCGTCGCCGCCGATGTCGTCCAAGGGTTCCAGCGGATCGTCCCCCGGACGGACGGTGAGGCCGAGGGCCACTTGCGCCATGCGCGCATCGACGAACGACTCGGTCATCTCCCCCCAGTGGGGGATCGACATGAGCGTCCACGCTTCGCGCGACGCGAAGAAGTTCGCCTTGAGATGGAGTTTGGTCTGCGTGGTCTGCCTGGCCTGCCTGGCCTGCCTGGCCTGGATCGGCGCGGCGGTTTCGGTCGGCGCGCTCCGTGCCGCCGTCGCGATCCTCCGCCGCTCCGACAGCGCGTCGAGATCATCGTAGACCTTCTGCGGGAAGCCGAAGAGTTCGCGCAGCCAGCGCGTTGCCTTGAACGTGCTGCGGACGGCCTGGACCTTCCCGGTGATGTCGTTCACCGGCAGCGACGAGTCGAAGAGCCCGACGCGCATCTGTCCGCCGGTCGCCTCGAGTTCGGGCGCGAGCGCGGCGCGCGCGACGAGCAGGCGCGACATCAGCTCGCGCGTGAGCAGCTGGGTGCCGAAGAAGTCCACCGAGTTGCTCGCGTTCGACGGCGCGATCACGAGCACGCGCGCCCCGCGCAACGAGGCGCCGAAGAGCGCCGCGCCCCAGAACTCGCTCGCCCAGAACGAGTCGGGCACCATGATCACCGACCCCGACGGCATGAGCGTGTAGATGACCGCCTTCGCGACGTTCACGCGCTTGCTCGCGTAGCCGGAGCCGTTGTGCACGCCGACGGCCGCGCGCGC
>JAYTNC010000214.1:0-1508 GCA_043748515.1 Gemmatimonadota bacterium
TGAGGTGTCGGCCCCTCCGGCGCTGTCGCCCGTCTCGGCGTGGCGCTGCGCCGCGGCGATCGCCTGCAACCACAGGCCGGAGCTGTCGGCGTCGCCCCAGGCGGCGCGCACATAGCCGACGGCATCGGTGCCCTTGAATGCGCCGATCGCGTCCTGGTCGAGCGTGCCGCTGATCACGTTCCGGTAGGTCGCGGAGCGCGTGCGACCGAACCGTGAGCCCACCGCGTCGACGGTGAGGCGCCCGCGCGCGAATCCGACGCGGCCGAAAGCCGCGAGCGCGTCTCCGTCGCCCGCGGTGCGCACGCTCGTGGTCGAATACTGCTGCGCGGCGAGCTGCAGCACGCCGCCGCTGTTCATCCGCTTGCCGAAGAACCCACGGTACAGATTGGTGTTCTCCGACCCGGTCGTGATGTCGGTCCGCGTCTGCGCGGTGGTGAGACGCACGCGCCAGGAGCGCAGGTGCACGCGCAGCTCGCCAGCGGCGCGTTCCACCGCGACCTCCTCCAGTGTCCAGAGCTGCACCGTCGACAGATCCTGCGCGCCGCCCGTGCGCAGGTCGAGGCCGTCGAGTTCAATGCCGTCGAGGAAGACGCGCACGCGCCCCGGCTCGCCGTACCACGAGGTGACCGTCGGCGCCGCGATGAAGCCCGCGTTGAACACCGTGCCGCCCGGCACCTGCGCGAGCAGCTCGGGCAGCGTGAGCGCACCGCTCGCGAAGATCGCCGCCCGGTCCCAGATCGTGCGCCGACCGCGGATCTCCGGCGTCGCGGGGCGCTGGCCGACCGCGAGCGGCGACTTGACCGTGTCGCGCACCACCGAGTCCGTGCGCGCGACCGGCACGGCCGAGCGCACCGTATCCTGCCCGGTGACGGCGGGGGCCGGGACCGGAGCGCCGGTGGGCTGCTGCGCGAGTGCGGGGATGGCCGCGAACGCCATCCCCAACGCCATCAGCAGTCTCAGCGCGCTCTCCCGCGCACGAACTCCACGAAGGTCCGCACCGGCGTTCCGGTCGGGCCCTTCGGCATCACCACCAGGTCCGACTCGGAATACGCCGTCCCGGCCACGTCCAGATGCACCCACGGCATTCCCTCTGCGAACTCAGCGAGGAAGAGCGCGGCGGTGATCGTCCCCGCCCCGCGCCCTCCGATGTTCCGCATGTCGGCGACATCGGACTTGATCAGTTCCTTGTACTCCTCGAACATCGGGAGTTGCCATCCCAGCTCCCCTCCGCGACGTCCGGCGGCCAGCACTTCGTCGATCACCGCCTGGTCGTTGCCCATCACGCCGACCGTGGTGTTGCCGAGCGCGACGACGCAGGCGCCGGTGAGCGTCGCGGCATCCACCACCGCCTGCGGCTTGTAGCGCTTGGCGTAATGCAGCACGTCGGCGAGCACGAGACGCCCTTCGGCGTCGGTGTTCTGGATCTCGATCGTCTTGCCGTTGCTCGCACGGACCACGTCGCCCGGACGCATCGCGTCGCTGCCGATCACGTTGGTCGTCGAGCCGAT
>JAYTNC010000215.1:0-16992 GCA_043748515.1 Gemmatimonadota bacterium
CACGAGTCCGGGCTTCGGCGCCACCTTCGCCGTCCCGAGCGGCACGCTGGTGAATGCGCCGGGGGCGACGATCACGGCGCTCGTGGAAGGGGGCGGGACCCGCACGCTCAATGCGGCGATCGACAACCAGGGCACGATCGCGCTCAGCCCCGGCTCAGCGAGCACGCTCAACATCACCGGCAACGTGACGAGCTCGGGGACCATTGCACTCGACCTCGGCGGTCTCACGGTCGGATCCCAGTACGACCGCCTCGCGGTCACGGGAACGCTCGCGCTCGGCGGTACGCTCAACGTCGGGTTCTTCGGCGGCTTCGTGCCGGTGAGCACGAACGCCTTCACCGTGCTCACGAGCACCGGCGCGACCACCGGGACGTTCGCGATGACGAACCTTGCGGCGCCGCTCGGGGCAACGCCGACCTATGGTGCCAACGCGGTGACCGTCGCGGTGCCTTGATCGGCGGCGGGGCGCTGACCGCCGCGCCGCCCGAGTCACCTCTCGCTCAAGGGCTTGGCCACGGCCGTTGTGACAACTCGGTTGCTCAACGGGTAAAATATCACTGAATTTAGTGCACACTAACACTTTCCCCCGCCGCGAGGCCCGCATGCGCACCACGCCCACTACCGCACGGCCGATCCGCACGCTCCTGCTCCGCGTGTGCCTCGTGAGCCTGACCGCTGTCGCGGCCTGCGGAGGCGGCTCCGACGACGGCGGGACCGCACCGCCGGCCGTGGCGTCGGTCGCCATCACCGCGCCTGCCGCTGCTCCGTCACTCCAGACACTCACGCGCACGGTGCAGTTCACGGCGGTCGCGCGCGACGCCTCGATGACGCCGATCGCCGGCGCCAGCCTCTCCTGGAACTCGAGCAATGCCGTCGTGGCGAGCGTGAGCGGCACCGGACTCGTCACCGCGGTCGGCAACGGCACGACACAGGTGACCGCGAGCGCGGGCGGCATGACCTCGCCGGCACTGACGGTGACCGTCGCGCAGGCGGTCGCCTCGGTGAACGTGACGCCAGCGAGCGTCGCGTTCGGCGCGATCGGCTCCTCGCGCCAGCTGACCGCGGCCGTCGTCGACTCGTCGGGCGCCGCGGTGGCTGGCGCGCCGGCGGTGACCTGGACGCGTGCCGGCACCGGCACCACCGCGAGCGTGAGCGCGGGTGGACTCGCGCTGGCGCTCGCCGTCGGCGCGGGCGATACCGCCGTCGCAACGGCAGCGACCAAGACGGGGCGCGCGCCGATCAGCGTAACGCAGGCCGTCGCGAGCGTCGTCGTGAGCTCCACGGGATCGGACACGTTGCGCACCACCGGGCGTACCAAGCAGTACACCGCGGTCGCGCGCGACTCGCAGGCGAACACCATCGGCAGCGCCGTCATGGCTTGGTCGAGCGGCTCGCCGAGCACGGTGAGCATCAACGCCGGCAGCGGACTCGCGACGGCGCTGACGGACGGCACCACGAACATCATCGCGACCGCGAGCGCGGTCACCGGCCAGCGCGCCGTCACCGTGCGCAGGTTCGCGTCGACCTTCACGCTCTCGCCCGGCTCGGCGACCATCGTCACGCCGCTTGGCACGCAGATCTTCCTCGGCGCGGCGCAGGACTCGGTGTCCACCGCGCTGCCGATCATCTGGACGTCGCGTGCGACGACCGTGCTCGGCCTCAGCGCGTCGAGCGGGACGCAGGTGACGGCGACCGCGGCGGGGAACGGAACGAGCTATGTGGTGATGCAGGCGGGCACGCGCGCCGACTCGGCGCTCGTCACGGTGAGCGGTCAGGCGACGGCACCGCTCACCGCCACTGTGCTGGTGGGCGCGGGCAACATCTTCCGCAGCTCGTTGAACCTGACGCAGAACCCCGCCGTGGACACGATCAGGGTCGGCGGCACGGTGACGTGGCAGGGGCAGGGCGGGAACCACACCGTCCAGTCGCAGGGCGCGCCGAGCTTCACGAGCAGCGGCACGCTCGGCAGCAGCACGTATCTATTCACCTTCAACTCGGTCGGCACCTACCAGTACGACTGCGCGATCCACGGCAGCGCGATGACCGGACGCATCGTGGTGCGGTAGCGCCCGCCGGGGCGCGGCGTGCAGGTTCGTGCGGGGGCGCTCGCTCGGGGGCGCTCGCCGCAGGCCCGGGGTGTGAGGTAGCTTGACCGGACTCCTCTTCGTCGAGCCGCTCATGCCGCGTTCCTGTCCCGATTCGATCCGTAATGCACTGCGCAGCGCGTTGCGCGTCGCATCGCTCGTCGCATCGCTCGTCGCATCGCTCGCCGCATCGCTGGTCTCCAGCCCGCGCCTCGCCGCGCAGGAGCCGGTGAGCTGGGGGCCCGCACTCGAGTTCGCGACCTTCTCTATCGCCGCGGTCGATCCGCGCACCGGCGAGACTGGCGTCGCGGTCACCACGCGCGTCGCGTGCGTCGGCAACGGCGTGCCGTGGGTGCGCGCCGGCATTGGCGCGGTCGCCACGCAGGCGAACACGCGCACCGAATACGGTGACGTGCTGCTTGGTGCCCTCGCACGCGGCGTGAGCCCCGACGAGGCACTGCGCGCCGCGCTCGCCGCCGACAGCGGGTCCGCCAGCCGTCAGGTGGGCATGATCGGCCGAGACGGCCGCGGTGCGCAGCACACGGGCACCGGCACCTCGCCGTGGGCCGGGCATCGCAACGGGACCAACTACGTGACGCAGGGCAACCTGCTCACGGGTCCCGAGGTGCTGGCCGCCGTCGCCGCGAGCTTCGAGGCGAGCGCGGGTGCGCCGCGCCATCTCGCCGACCGTCTCATCGAGGCGATCGCGGCGGGACATGCCGCGGGTGGTGACGCGCGGAAAGGGCGCGCGCAGTCGGCCGCGGTGATCGTCGCCGATCCGCGCACCGGCCGGTCGCGCCGGCCCGACATGGTGACGGTCGACATCAGCGTCTGTGAGCATCCGGAGCCCGTCGCCGAGATGCGGCGCGTGTACAACGCCATCTCACAGACGCTCGGCTTCCGCACGCTCGAGCAGTTCGGCGGCAGCGACGTCTGGCAGCTCCGCGTGATGCTGCACGCGCTCGGACATCTCGAGCCGGGCACGACCGCACTGCAGCGCAACGCGAACTCGACGCGCTTCACCGACGACGTGATCACCGCGGTCGAGGCCTTCCGCACGTCGGAGAAGCTGTCGACGGCGGCGAGCGGATCCCCCGCCGGGCTGGTCGACGCCCAGACGGTCGCGCGGCTCTGGGCGGCACTGGAGCGGGCCGGCAAGGCCAGCGCAGTGCGCGAGCTGCTGCTCGAGGTCGTCTCCGTCCGCCGCTGATCACTACCCGCACACCTGAACACTCCCGAACGCTCCCGGCCTCCGCCACGTTATCCATCGTGCGGCCAGCGCCCCGCGGACGCGAGGCGACCGGACCGCGTTCCCCACCGCCCAAGACCATGCGCCCGATCAACGGTCCCCGCTCCCTGCTCTCGCTCGCCGGCGCGCTCGCGTCGATCCTCGTGGCCGCGCCGAGCATCGGCTCCGCGCAGTCCGGCCCTCCGACCATCGCGCCGACCGTCGCCGGGACCGCCGCGACGAGCACCTTCGACGACCTGCGCTGGCGCATGGTCGGCCCCGCGCGCGGCGGCCGCGTCACCACCGTGACCGGCGTCGACCAGGAGCCGCACACGTTCTACTTCGGCTCCACCGGCGGCGGCGTCTGGAAGACGACCGACGCGGGCGCGAACTGGTCGAACGTGAGCGACGGGCAGATCACCGTCGGCTCGATGGGTGACATGGACGTCGCGAACAGCGACGCGAACATCATCTATGTGGGCACCGGCTCCGACGGCTACCGCTCGAACGTCTCGATCGGCAAGGGCGTCTGGAAGTCGGTTGATGCCGGCAAGACGTGGACGCATGTGGGCCTGAAGGACGTCGGCAACATCGGCGGCGTGCGCGTGCACCCGACCGATCCGAACGTTGCGCTCGTTGCGGCGATCGGCGATCCGTTCCGTCCGACCAACGCGCGCGGCGTCTACCGCACCACCGACGGCGGCACGTCATGGACGCGCACGCTCTTCGTGAGCGACTCGACCGGCGCGGTGGATGTGGAGTACAACGCCGGCGACCCGAACGTCGTCTACGCGGCGATGTGGCGCGCCGAACGCAAGCCGTGGACGATCATCTCCGGCGCGATGGAAGGCGGCATCTACAAGAGCACCGACGGCGGCGCGACGTGGACGAAGCTCACCAACGGCCTCCCGAACGGACTCGTCGGCAAGGCGAACATCGCGGTGAGCAAGGCCAACCCGAACCGCGTCTACGTGCTCATGGAAGCGAAGCCCGGCATGGGCCTGTACCGCTCCGATGACGGCGGCGCGTCGTTCACGCAGGTCTCGAACAATCCGCAGCTCAGCACGCGCTCCTTCTATTACACCACCATCGGCGCCGACCCGACCAACGCCGACGTCGTCTACGCCGGCGCCGAGGGTTATTTCAAGAGCACCGACGGCGGGCGCACGTGGGCGAACATGAGCGTGCCGCACGGCGACAACCACGACATCTGGATCAACCCGAACAACGGGCGGATCCTGATCCAGGCGAACGACGGCGGCGCGAACGTCTCGCTGAACGGCGGTCGCACCTGGAGCTCGCAGTACAACCAGCCGACGGCCGAGATCTACCAGGTGTACGTCGACAACCAGTTCCCGTACCGCATCTACGGCGCGCAGCAGGACAACTCGACGCTGATCCTGCCGTCGCTCCCCGTCGCGGCCGGCGGCCTCGACGATCCGATCCAGGGGTGGCGCACCGGCCCGGGCTGCGAGACGGGCCCGATCATGCCGCATGCGACCAACCCCGACACGGTCTACGGCTCGTGCAAGGGCCAGTACTCGCGCATGTCGATGCGCACCGGCCAGGAGAAGCACTACTGGGTGGGCGCGCAGTCGCTCTACGGCAACGCGACGAAGGACATGGTCTACCGCTTCCAGCGCGTCTCGCCCATGGAGGTCTCGCCGCATGACCCGGGCGTGCTCTACTACGGCTCGCAGGTCGTGCATCGCACACGCGACGAGGGCGTCACCTGGGAGGCGATCTCGCCCGACCTCACCTGGAATCCCGAGGACAAGCGCGCGAACTACTCCGGCGGCCCGATCACGGTCGACAACACGGGCGAGGAGTTCTTCTCCACGCTCTACGCGATCCGCGAGTCGCCGCTCGAGCGCGGACTGATCTGGGTCGGCGCGAACGACGGGCCGTTCCACGTCACGCGTGACAACGGCAGGACCTGGCAGAAGATCACGCCGCCGGGCCTCGCGCTCGGCGGCCGCGTGCAGAACATCGAACCGTCGCCGCATCGCGCGGGCTCGGCCTACTACTCCGTGCTCCGGTATCAGCTGGGCGACCACAAGCCCTACATCTTCAAGACCGACGACTACGGCAAGACGTGGACGCTGCTCACCAACGGCACCAACGGCATCCCGGTGGACGAGCCGGTGCGCGTCGTGCGCGAGGACCCGAGCCGCGCCGGCCTGCTCTACGCCGGCACCGAGTTCGGCATGTACGTCTCCTTCAACGACGGCAAGCAGTGGCAGTCGCTGCAGCTCAACCTGCCGAACACGCCGATCACCGACCTGAAGGTGCACCAGAAGGACATCGTGATCTCGACGCAGGGCCGCGCGTTCTGGATCATGCACAACATCACGCCGCTGCACGAGGCGAGCGACGCGATGGCCCGCGCCACCGCGCACCTCTTCACGCCGCGCGAGGCGTACCGCATCCGCTACCGCGCCGCCTTCGGCGGGCTCGAGAGCGCGCGCGACGGCGGCAGCGATCCCGAGTATCCGGCGGCCGGCGCGGTGATCGACTACTGGTTCGCCGCGGCGCCGCAGGGCGAGACGACGCTCGAGGTGCTCGACGCGCGCGGCGCAGTCGTGCGCCGCTTCTCGAGCCTCTCGGCGGGTGAGCAGCGCGTGGAGCCGTCGGAGCCGTCGATGCGTGGCCCGATGTGGGAGCGGATCGGCACGCCGCGGCTCCCCGCCGCCTCCGGCCACAACCGCTTCACGTGGGACATGACGCTCGCCGGTCCGTCGGATCCGAACCCGGCGCGCAGCGGGCGCAACGGACCGACCGTCGTGCCGGGCAACTACTCGGTGCGGATCACCAACGGCTCATGGACGGCGACGAAGCCGCTCGTGATCAGGCCGGACCCGCGGATGGTCGCCGACGGTGTGACTGTGCCGGTGCTGCAGGCGCAGCTCACGCACAACCTCGCGGTGCGCGAGTTGGTGAGCGACATGAACCGCTTCGCCTCCGAGGTCGAGACCGCGTATCGCACGGCGACCGGCGAGAAGAAGGCCGCGATCGGCGCGATCCGCGACATCGTGAACTCCGAAGCGTGGCGCTATGGCCGCCCCGGCCTCGCGGCGCAGGTGCAGTACCTCTACGGCTCGATGATGCGCGCGGATCAGGCGGTCGGCACCGACGCGAAACAGCGGCTCACCGTGCTGCGCAAGGAACTGACCGAGGTGCAGGCCAAGTTCCAGCGGGCGTCGTCGACGATGTGACGCTACGGCTGCCGGCGCAGCCGCACGTAGTTCGAATCGATCTTCCGCACGTAGCCGAGGGTCTCACGGTATCTCCACCGTGGGACCTTCGGTGCGATCTGCTCCACGTGGAGCCAGGCGGGCGTGCCGCCGGCGACGATGCGCGCCGAGTCGGCGGCGCGGCCGATCGTCCCTTCGCCGGCATTGTAGCTCGCGAACATGAACCGGTACCGCTCCTCTCCGGTCATCTCCTTCTCCCAGAGCTTCCATAGATATCGGTCGTGCATGATCCCGGCGGCGATGTTCCACTCGGGGTCGTTGATCGACACGAACTCGGGGCGGCGCGTCTGGATGTACTTGAAGGTGCTCGGCATGAGCTGCATCACCCCGCGCGCGCCGACGGGGCTCGTCGCGGCCGAGTCGAGGTTGCTCTCGGCCATGCCTTGCGCCTTGAACCACCGCCAGTCGAAGGCGGCGCCGAAGTAGCGCTTGGAGTAGCGGCGGAAGGTGTCGTCGTAGCGGCTCTGCGCCTTGATGGTCTCGCGCCGGGCCTGCGTGCGGGCGATCGCGCCGGCGGCCGGCGTCGCACGCGGAGTCGAATCGGCACGCACGGTCACCGGCGTCTTGGCCTGCGCGCGCAACTCCACAGGCCCCGGCGCGAGACCGCACACGAGACCGAGCGCGACGCCCACCAACCGGCCGCGTGACCGCATCAGTTCAACGCATTCCCGACGACGAGCGCGATCGAGATGAAGAGCGATCCGACGAAGATCGCCACCGCGACGTTCCCCCTCTTCAGCTCCTCGGGGAAGTTCACCTGCGGCGTCAGATGATCGAAGGCGCGGTACGCCAGCCACATGAGGACCACGCCGAAGATGGCGTAGCCGAAGTTCAGCGCGAGGATCTCGAGGTCCACGAAGTCTCCGGAGGGTACGGGGTCAGCTGGGGAACATAGCATATTCTCCCGATGGCCACCCTCCGCGCGGCGACCCTCGCCGACCTCCCCGCCCTGCACAGGCTGATCGACGCGTCGGTGCGGGAGCTGAGCCGCGGGTTCTACACTGAAGCGGAGACGGAGAGCGGCCTGCGCTACGTCTTCGGGCCCGACACGGCGCTGATCGGCGACGGGACCTACTTCGTGATCGAGATCGACGGTGTGCTCGCGGCGGCCGGGGGATGGAGCCGGCGTCGCACGCTCTACGGTGGCGATCAGGCCAAGTCGGGGAGCGACGACGCGCTCGATCCGGCGACCGAGGCCGCCCGCATCCGCGCCTTCTTCGTCGACCCGCGATTCGCGCGGCGCGGACTCGGACGCCGGCTGCTCGAGCACTGCGCGGGCGAGGCCGAACGCGAGGGCTTCGGCACGCTGGAACTCATGGCGACGCTCCCCGGGGTGCCGCTCTACACGGCACTCGGATTTGCACCGCTCGAGCAGGCGGCGCCGGTGCTGCCCGATGGCGTCGCGTTGCCCATGGTCCGCATGGCGAGGCTCGTGCGGTCCGGCTGAGCCTGTGCCCGTTCCGTGACATTACCTGACAGTTGCCGTTCCGTGACGCAACACGCATGGCCACGGCACGGTGCGGATGTCGAAGTTGCCTCTCCGTCCACATGCCGTGACGGAACGACAACTATCTGTTCAGCAGCGGCTCCTACTCCCTGATCACCTGCGCGCCCGGCTCGTTCAGTTCGCAGGCCGAGCGCGGAGGCGCCTGGCTCCTCCTCCGCTGGATCGCCGACCAGAAGGGTGACGACGCACTGCGTCGCCTCGTGCAGACCGCACTCACGGGGCGCGACAACCTCGACGGCGTCGCGCGCAGCCGCGTGCCCGCGCGCTATCGGTTCGCCTCGCGCAACTTCCGCGCGATCTATCGCAAGCTGTTCGAGGCCTACGGGATCGCCGGCGGCATCGGCCGGCCCTTTTCCATCGTGCCGATCGCGATCCCCGACGGTTCGGCCTTTCCTCTCTCGAGCGGCGCGCAGCTCTCGATCTTCCGGATCGACTGAGCGACTCGGGACGGAGGACCGTGATTCGGCCGCCAGGGGAGTCCGAAAGGCCGGACTTCTGCCGCGCACAACCGTTCACAAACGCGACACCGTCGCGTCCTTGAGCGTGTTCGACAACCACTGGACGCGACTTGAGCTGAACGCGTTTCCGTCGAGCCGCTCAGGCGTCCTTCTCCAAGTGTGCGTTAACGAGACGGTCCCCCCGGCACCGCGGTGATGGCAAGTCAATTGATGTGGTTCGGCGGATCATCCGTTGCGATGATCGCGCTCGGCACGCTCGTCTGGCGTAATCACCGGCTGACGCGTGAGCTGCGATCCGCGCGCGCGCAGATCGCGAGCGCCAACGCCGCGACTCCGGTGCATCCCGACTTCGCGCCCGTTGCACGTGCGGCCGACGACGACTGGCTCTCGCTGCCCGCCCGCAGCGCGCTCGACGCGCTCTGGGTCTGGGACGTCGTCGCCGACCGCATCCGCTTCTCCGCCCGCTGGCGTGTGCTCGTCGGCATGGCCGCGGCGGAAGTGCATCAGTCGATCGATGAATGGTGGAGCCGCGTGCATCCGTCGGACCGCACGCAGTTGCGGGTCGACACCGCCGCGCTCTTCGCGGGCGCGCAGCCGCGCTTCTCGGTCGAGCACCGCGTGCGTCACGAGGACGGCCGCTGGCTGACGTTGCAGTGGGCGGGAGAGATCGAGCGCGATGCCCACGGCCACGCGATCCGCGTCGCCGGTTCGGTCCGTGACATCACCGCGCTCCGCGGCGCGGAGGAACGGCAGCGTCGCGACGCCCTCTACGACGCGCTCACCGGGCTGCCCAATCGCTCGCTCGCGATCGAGTTGCTCCGCCGCGCCATCAACCGCACGCTGCGGCAGGGCCAGCGCCGCTTCGCCGCGCTCCTCGTCGACCTCGACCGCTTCAACCTGCTCAACGACTCGCTCGGTCACGCGGCGGGCGACGAGATCCTCCGCGGCGTCGCCCAGCGGCTCTTGACGGCCGTGCGGCCCGGCGACGTCATCGCGCGCCTCGGCTCCGACCAGTTCCTGCTGCTGCTCGACGACATCAGCGAGGTCGAGGACGCCGAGAGCGTCGCCGATCGCGTGAAGTTCGTGCTCGCGGAGCCGCTCGTCGCGATCGCGAACCCGGTCAGCGTCTCCGCGAGCATCGGGATCGTGCTCCATGACGCGGAGCTGCTGTTGCCCACCGATTACCTGCGCGACGCCGAACTCGCGATGCATGGCGCGAAGCGGCAGGGCGGCGCGCGACACGAGCGCTTCAACGCGGGGATGCGCGATGGCATCCGCCACCGCGTCTCGATCGAGCAGGACCTCCGCGGCGCGATCGACCGTGACGAGTTCCGCGTGCTCTACCAGCCGATCTGGTGCATGCGCGGCCAAACGGAGCGACTCATCGGATTCGAGGCGTTGCTGCGCTGGCAGCATCCGCGAAAGGGCATGCTTGGCGCGGGCGAGTTCGTGCCGATCGCCGAGGAGACCGACCTGATCGTGGCGCTCGGCGCATGGACGATGCATCGCGCCTGCCGCGAGCTCCTTGAGTTCCCCTTCGAGGGCGTCGACGCGCCGTGGGTGAGCGTGAACGTCGCCGCGCGCCAGCTCGCCGACCGCAGTCTCACCGGCGTCGTCGACTCGATCCTCCACGCGACCGGCCTCGACCCGGCGCGCCTCAAGCTCGAAGTCACCGAGAATGTGATCCTGCACGACGAGGCCGCCGCAAGCGACGTCCTCGAGACGCTGCGAGCGCGCGGCGTGCGTAGCGTGATGGACGACTTCGGCACCGGACACGCGTCGCTGAGCTACCTGCACCGCCTGCCGATCGGCACGATCAAGATCGACCGCTACTTCATCGGACGCATGGACGTGAGCACGGAGTGCCTCGAGATCGTGCGGTCGATCGTCGCGCTCGCGCGCAGTCTCGGCATGGAGGTCGTCGCCGAGGGAGTGGAACAGGAGGCGCAGCTCGCGCAGTTGCGCGAACTCGGCTGCCAGGCGGTGCAGGGCTACCTGCTGGCGCGGCCGCTGCACGCCGAGGAGGCGATCGCGCTCGTCGCGGCGCTCGGGCGTTCGGAAGGAGTGAATCCGCGTGTCGTGTTGCGTGACCTCGGGCTCGCGGGCGGGCACCGGACGCACGTGGACACGCCGATCGGAGTCGATTGACGACTACGTCTTCCGACGTATGGGCTCACGGCCGCGTCTTCCCGATCGTAGGGCCGCCGGCTGGAGGACCGCATCGCGGTCCGATCCGCCGGTGGCCCCCGGGGTGTCCGGGGGATCAGACCCCCATCTCCGGAGGATTCCATGAAGTACCGTGCTGTGCGTCCCCTGACACTCTTCGCGTTCGCCGTGGTCACGGCCTGCGCAGAGGACACCACCGCGCCCAACGCCGACGTCACGCTGACGCCCGCGGAGAGCATGACCCAGGCGACGGAGTCGCTGCCGCCCAGCGGCCCGTGGGCCCGTATCATCGAAGGCGAGACCGGACCGGGTTCTCACTACGCGCTCTTCATTCCGCACGACTGGAACGGCGATGCGATCTCCTACGCCCACGGCTTCCGTGACGGCGGCACCCCGATCGACCTTCGCGACCAGGACTCGTTCTACGCGGCCCGGGACCAGCTCGGGGCCGCCGGCTACGCGATCGCCTACTCGAGCTTCTCGGCCAATGGGTTCGTCGTGAAGGACGGTGCCCAGCGCACGCATCAGCTCCGCGGACTCCTCGCCGCGCGCCTCGGGTCGAAGCCCGCCCGCACCTTCGCGATGGGACATTCGCTCGGTGGCGGCATCGTGCTCGACCTCGTGCAGAAGTTCCCGGACCAGTACGACGGCGCGCTCATGCTCTGCGGCATGGTCGGCGGCTCGAAGCTGCAGACGCAGTATCTCGGTGACGTGCGCGCGCTGGCCGACGTCTACTTCCCCGGCGCGTTCGCCGGCAACGCGATCGGCGTGCCCGTGGGAACCGTCGTCACGCTCGGCCAGGTGGTCGGCGCGGTGCAGTCGAATCCGGCGGGGCTCTTCGCCATCGCGAGCATGAAGCAGACGCCGCTCCCGTACGTGCCGGTGGGCAGCCCACTGAGCTCCTCGAGCACGGCCTTCCAAACGCTCGTCGGTTCACTCTTCGGCGCGGTGTCGTTCCACGCGCGCGGCATCAACAACGTCGTCGAGCTGGTGCACGGCGCCAGCCCGTACGGCAACGTCGGGACGACGTACGAGCTCGGCGCGACGCCGCTGCTCCCCCCGGCGGCGCTCGCACCGGCCGTCGCCGCCGCGAACGCCTACGTGACGCGCTACACCTTGGACAACTCGGCGTCGAACTACCTCGACAAGTACTACACGTCGACCGGTGCGCTCGCCGTGCCCGTCCTCACGGTGCACAACACCTGGGATCCCGCCGTTCCGCTCTTCCACGAGGCCGCCCTCAGGGCCCAGGTCGAAGCCGCGGGAGCGTCCTCGATGCTGTTGCAGCGCCAGGTCCCCGCGTACGGCCACTGCGCGATCCCGGCGTCCACGGTCGTGAGCGCGTTCAATGACCTCGCCGGCTGGGCCTCTACCGGCGTGCGTCCGAACAACTGATCCCTCGACGTCGGACCAGCGCGGGCACGGGGCGCCTTGCGCGCTGCGTGCCCGCGCTGCGTTGCGCGCTGCGTTGCGCGCTGCGTTGCGTGAGCGTTGCCGATACATACGTCGTTCGCGCCGCACCGTACGTCATTCCGCGTATGGGTCCGCCGCCTGAGAACGCCGACCTTCTCTCCTGTGTCCGCTCACACGCACAGGAGCCCAAGACCCATGCCGAACGCACGCGAGAACCACCGGATCATCCCCGGCGTCGCCCCGACCACCGATGACGACGCGCTGAGCCCCGACGTCTGGGGCTTCAGCGACACCCACTTCGCACTCCTGCCCAACGGCAGCGTCACGCTCACGGGCAGCCGCTACGCGCTCTGCGGCCAGGAACTCCCAGAGCTCCTGCCCTGGGTCGAGCGCGTGATGAACGTCCGCCTGCCGCGCACCGGTCTCGTCGAGTCGTCGTATCCCCCCGCGATCCCCGCGGCGCGCGCCTGCGACCCCTTCCTCGCGGCCGCATACCTCGCGATCGGCGAGGCGCACGTCTCGCATCATCCGCTCGTGCGCCTGCGCCACGGCCACGGACAGACGCTCGAGGAGATGTACCGCATCAAGCACGACACCCTGCCGCGCGTGCCGGATCTCGTGCTCTTCCCGGCCACGGAGCACGAGGTCGCCGCGCTCGTCGAGGCCGCGCGCCTCCACGACGTGGTGCTC
This sequence comes from Gemmatimonadota bacterium, assembly GCA_043748515.1. Classification (GTDB taxonomy): domain Bacteria; phylum Gemmatimonadota; class Gemmatimonadetes; order Gemmatimonadales; family Gemmatimonadaceae; genus Pseudogemmatithrix. The sequence goes on from JAYTNC010000215.1 coordinate 12,801, forward strand.
ATTCCCTTCGGGGGCGGCACCAACGTCACCGACGCGCTGCGATGCCCGGAGCAGGAGGAGCGGGTGATCGCCTCGGTCGACCTCCGGCGCATGAATCGCATCCGCTGGATCGACCCCACGAACCAGATGGCCTGCATCGAGGCCGGCGCGGTGGGCCGGCACATCCAGACCCAGCTCGCACAGCACGGCTTCACGATCGGCCACGAGCCCGACAGCGTCGAGTTCTCGACGCTCGGCGGCTGGGTCGCGACGCATGCGAGCGGCATGAAGAAGAACCGCTACGGCAACATCGAGGACATCGTGCTCGACGTCCACGCCGTGACCGCTGAGGGCGCGCTCTCGCGCGACACGGTCGCGCCGCGCGAGTCGGTCGGCGTCGACGCGCGGCGCTGGATGCTCGGCTCCGAGGGGACGCTCGGCATCATCACGCACGCAGTGGTGCGGATCTTCCCGCTCCCCGAAGTGCAGCGGCACGATGCGATCCTCTTCCCCACGTTCGAAGCGGGGTTCGGCTTCCTGCACGACCTCCAGCGCTCGGGCACCGTGCCGGCGAGCGTGCGTCTCGTCGACAACCTGCAGTTCCAACTCAGCCAGACGCTCAAGCCGCGCGCCGAGGGCCTCGCCGCGTTCAAGCGGCGGATCGAGAAATGGGTCGTCACGCGCGTGAAGGGCTTCGACCCCGCACGCATGGTGGCGTGCACGCTGCTCTTCGAGGGCGCGCGCACCGAGGTCGCGCGGCAGGAGTGGACCGTGCGCGCGCTGGCCGAGCGGCACGGCGGCCTCAGCGGCGGCGCCGAGAACGGCCGAAAGGGATACGAACTCACCTTCGGCATCGCCTACATCCGCGACTTCATCATGCGGCTGCGGCTGCTCGGCGAGTCGTTCGAGACCTCGGTGTCGTGGAGCGAGGCACTCACGCTCTGCGACGCGGTCAAGCGGCGCGTGCACGACGAGCACGCGATGCGCGGGCTCCCCGGCACGCCGTTCGTCACCTGCCGCATCACGCAGCTCTACCAGACGGGCGTCGCGGTCTACTTCTACCTCGGCTTCAGCCATGAAGGCGTCGACGATCCCGTCGGCGCCTACGCGGCGATCGAGCATGCCGCGCGCGACGAGATCCTGCGCGCCGGCGGCTCGCTTTCGCACCACCACGGCATCGGCAAGATCCGCGCGGACTTCCTCGAGCGCACACTCTCGCCCGCCGCGCGCCGCTGGACCGCCGCCGTCAAGCGCGCGGTCGACCCGACCAACCTCTTCGCCGCGGGGAACCAATGATCCGCCGTCGCTCCACCACCTGGCTGCTCACCGGCGTCACCGGCTTCCTCGGCAAGGTGATGCTCGAGGAACTCATGCGCCGCCGCGACGAGCTCCACGTCGAGCGCGTGCTCGTCCTCATCCGCGCCAAGCGCGACACGCCCGCGCACGACCGCTTCCGCGCAGACGTCGCGCGCGCCGCCTGCTTCGCCGCGCTCCCCACCGACTGGACACGCCACGTCACGGTCCTCGACGGCGATCTCTCCGCACCTGATCTCGCGCTTTCCGCAACCGATCGCGCCTCGCTCGCGGGCGTGACCCACATCGTCCATTCGGCGGCCTCGGTCAGCTTCGACCGCCCGGTCGCGGAAGCGGCGCGCGCGAATATCCACACGAGCCTGCACCTGCTCGCCGCAGCGCGCGCCTGCCCCGCCCTCGAGCGCTTCGTCTACGTCTCCACCGCGTACGTCACGCCGCATCCCGGCGCGCGCGTGCCAATCACTGAATCGCTCGTGCCGCTTCCCGCGCCCGCTGCGGAGCTGCTCGCGCGCATCGATGGCGGCGCGTCAGACACGGAGCTGCTCGCACTCACCGGGCATCCGAACACCTACACGCTCACCAAGTGCCTCGCCGAGCATCTGCTGGTCGAGCGGCGCGGCGACATGCCGCTCAGCATCGTCAGGCCGAGCATCATCTCGGCGGCGAGCGCCCTGCCCTTCCCCGGCTGGATCGACAGCACGGCGGGGTTCGGCGCGTTCGTGATGCTGCTCGGACTCGGCCACCTGCGCGCCGTGGTCGGCGACCCGGAGGCGCAGCTCGACCTCGTGCCCGTCGACGAGGTGACGCAACGCATCACGCACGCGGCCCTGCTCGACTCCGCGCCAGTGAGCATCCGGCATGCCGTCGCCGGTCTCGCCCGCGCGCCGCGCGTCGGCGAGTGTTGGGAGGAGATCGAACGGTGGTTCCGCCTCCATCGACTCGATCGCCGGCCCACGATCGGTTTTCTCGGAGAGTCGCGGCTCCGCTTCCGGCTCGCCGACTGGTGGCACCACCGCCTGCCGATGGCGCTCGCATCGCTCAGGTCGGGCGTGCTCCGCCGCCGCGCGCAGAAGCTGGCCGCGCGCCTCGATCACCTGAACGAGGTCTTCCCGTACTTCACCACGCGGAGCTTCGATTTCCGCGCCTCGCTGCCACTGCGGCCGACGCACCAACCTCGGCCGTACGTCGCGACGGTCTGTCTCGGCATCTACCGGCACCTCCTGCGCCGCGACGACCGCGAGTGGCCGGTCGCGGGGCGCGCGCATCCCGGTCACGACGGCGACCTGCGATGGGTGATGCGACAGCCGGGCGGCAACGCCTGGGTCCGCGCGGCCTCGTGGATCGTGACGAAGGTGCTTCGACGCACGACCGACGCCGTGACGGTCGACCTGCCCTCCTTCGCTCGCGCGTGCGGCGCCGTCCCACTCGGGGCGGCGCTCGTGCTCGTGCCGAGTCATCGCAGCTATCTCGACTTCGTGCTCTGTTCGTATCTCGCATTCGCGCGGCCCGACCTCGGCATCCACATCCCGCACATCGCGGCGACGATGGAGTTCGGGAGCGTCCCCGTGCTCGGCCGACTCCTTGCGGCGATGCATGCGTTCTACCTCCGTCGCGGCGAGGGCAAGGAGGATCCCGCACTCACGCGGCGCGTGCAAGCGCTCATCACGTCGGGCCGGACGCTCGAGTTCTTCGTCGAGGGCGCGCGGAGTCGCACACGCGAGTTCCTGCCGCCCAAGCGCGGGCTGCTGCGGTGCCTGCAGGCATCGGGAGTTCCCTGTGTGCTCGTGCCGATCGCGATCAGCTACGACCGCCTTCCGGAGGAGGCGGCCTTCGCGCGCGAGCTCGCCGGCGAGCTCAAGCCGCCGATGCGACTCGCCGACCTCGTGCGCTGGGCGTGGCGCGCCTGGCGCGGGCGCGTCGCGCTCGGTCGCGTGCACATCGCGGCCGGAGGTCCGTTGCTCCTGCACGAGCGCTCATCCGTGCCGGCGATCGCCGACGCGGTGGTGGCCGAACTCCGCGCGGCGATGGCGATCACCGAGTTCCACCTCGACGCCTACCTGAAGCATCACCCGCTGCCGGGACACGACGTCGACTCGCTCAGACGGCTCATCGAAGCAAGTGGCGGCCGAGTGCTTGGGAGCGCGCTCCGCGCCGACCGCACGTTGCCCGTCGTCGTCTCGCGGACCATGCGCGAACACTTCGATGCCTACCTCCCCGCCGTGCCGCGCCGCTGGGGACTGGAGCGTGCCGGATGACCGTCTCGGTCCTCGTCACCGGCGCGTCGGGGTTCCTCGGCGGCCATGTGCTCGACGCGCTCGCGCGCGCGCTGCCCACCGTGCGCCCCGTGCTCCTCGCGCGCGCTCCTGAAGCGCTCCCGGAACGCCTGCGGCACACGCACGTCGTCGTGGAGGGGACGTTGCATGAGGCCGAGCGCATCGCCGAGCATCCCGCGCTCGCCGACTGTGCCGGCGTGCTCCACCTCGCCGCATTGGTCCGCCACTCGCGCGCCGACGCCTCAGCGGTCTTCCACGCCAACGTCGGCGGCACGCAGAAGGTCGTCCGCGCCGCCGCGCGGCTCGGCTGTCGCGTCGTCTTCGTCTCGACTTCGGGCACCGTGGGCTGTTCGCTCGATCCCGCCGCGGCACCGGACGAGGAGGCGCCCTTCGCCGATCGCACGGTCGAGGGCTGGCCGTACTACGCCTCGAAGGTCGCCGCTGAGCGCTCCGCGCGTGCACTCGCGGGCGTCCTCGATGTCGACCTCGTCACGCTGCGCCCTCCGGTCCTGCTCGGCCCCGGCGACACACGCGGCCGCTCCACCGCGCATGTGCGTCGCATGCTCGGTGCGTGGCCGGTGCTCGTGGACGGTGGGATGCACTTCGCCGACGTGCGCGACGTCGCG
>JAYTNC010000216.1:0-4137 GCA_043748515.1 Gemmatimonadota bacterium
TAGAGCGCCACCAGCTCGGCCTGCTCGTACCGTCCCTGCCAGCCGAGCCCGCTCGCCTCGACCATCCCCATCAGGAAGATCGTGTCGTCCTCGGGGTGCATCACGTGCATCCAGAGCCGCGGCGCGGCCGCGCCCACCGGCCACGCGAGCGCTTCGCGTGCGATGAACGGATAGTGCAACGCGTACCCGGTCGCCTGCAGGATCACGTCGTACTCGGCCGATTCCCCGTCGGCGAAGCGCACCGTGCGTCCCTCGACCTGCGCGACGTCGCGCCGCGCGCGGATGTCGCCATGGCCAAGATGATGCAGGATCAGCGAGTTCATCACCGGGTGCGACTCGTACATCCGATGGTCGGGATCGGGCAGCCCGTAATCACTCGGCTTGCCGACCACCATCCGGACGATCGCGGCGTCGACCATCTGCTTGAGCCGCCGCGGGAGTTTGATCGCGCCGCCGAGCGTGTCGATCGGCCGGCCGCGCACGAACTTGGGCAGGAAGTAGTAGCCGCGCCGCACGGAGATGTCGACCGAGCGCGCCTGCTTCACGGCGTCGACGGCGATGTCCGCCCCCGAGTTGCCGCAGCCGACGACGAGCACGCGTTGCCCCGCGAAGACGTCGGCCGACTTGTACTCTCCCGAATGCATCACGCGCCCGTCGAACGCGCCCGGCAGCGGCGGTTGGTGCGGGTGATGCAGCGTCCCCGTGGCCACGAGCACGCCGGCGAAGCGGCGCGTGCACTGCGCGCCGTCACGCTCGGTGGTGACGTCCCAGCCCGCGCCGTCGGTCGCGCGCACCGTGCGGACGACACGCGTCGAGAACTCGAAGTGCCGTCGCAGGTCGAAGTGATCCGCGAACTCGGCGAAGTAGCGCCGCAACTCGTCATGGCGCGGATACGGCGCCACCGAGTCCCGCATCGGGAACTCCGTGAACTCCGTCATGCGCTTCGACGAGATGAGATGCGCGCTCTCGTAGACCGTGCTGCGCGGATTCGCGATGTCCCAGAGTCCGCCGACGTCGGCGTGGAGCTCGAACCCGGTGAAGCGGAGTCCGTGTTTCTGCAGCGTACGCGCCGTCGCGAGGCCCATGGGGCCCGCGCCGATGACCGCGTACATGGCGTCAGCCAAGTCGCTCGCCGCCGATCAGGACCGCCATGACGGCCTTCTGCACGTGCAGCCGGTTCTCGGCCTCGTCCCACACCCGGCTCTGCGCGCCGTCGATCACATCGCCGGTGACCTCCTCGCCGCGGTGCGCGGGGAGACAGTGCAGGAAGATCGCGTCGCGCGCCGCGCACTGCATGAGTGCGGCGTTCACCTGGAAGTCCGCGAAGGCCAGCGCGCGCTGCGCCTGCTCGTCTTCGTGCCCCATCGAGGCCCAGACGTCCGTCGTCACCACATCCGCGCCCGCCGCCGCCTCACGCGCGTCGCGCACGAGCGTCACGCGACCGGTCGCCTGCGCGCGCGCGAGGATCGCCGCGTCGGGGTCGTAGCCCGCCGGGCACGCGATCCGCAACGAGAATCCGAGCCGGAAGGCCGCGTCGCACCAGCTGTTCGCCATGTTGTTGCCGTCGCCGATCCACGCGATCGTCTTCCCCTCGAACGTCCCCAGATGCTGCCGCACCGTGAGCAGGTCGGCGAGGATCTGGCAGGGATGCTGCAGGTCGGTGAGGCCGTTGATCACCGGCACCGACGAATAGCGCGCGAACTCCTCCACGTCGGCGTGCGCGAAGGTGCGGATCATGATGCCGTCGACGATGCGGCCGAGCACGCGCGCCGTGTCGCTCACGGCCTCGCCGCGTCCGAGCTGCACGTCGCGCGGCGTCAGGAACAGCGGGTGCGCGCCGAGCTGCCATGCGCCCACCTCGAACGAGACGCGCGTGCGCGTGGACGATTTCATGAAGATCATCGCGAACGTCTTCCCCTCGAGCGGCCGCGCGCGGTACTCGCCGCGCCGCATGCGGTCGGCCAGCGCGAAGAGGGCGTGCAGTTCGTCGGTCGAGAAGTCGGTGATCGCGAGGAAGTCGCGCTCGTGGCTCATGGCGTCTTGGCGGATGCAGATGCAGATGCAGATGCCGATGTGGCCACGGCGTCGACCGCGTCGGCGGACGCAACGCCGGGACAGGACGCGCTCGCCCATGTCGGCAGATCGTCGTCGTTCTTCGCGCCCGCCTGCGGATACCGCGCGGTCAGCGCCTGACGGCGCACCGCGATGCTGTGCCGCGCCGACACGACCGAGTCGGTCACCACACGGACAGAGGCGGCGTACGTCGTGGAGACCGACCAGCCGCCGCCCTCATCCCACTCGGCGATGCGCAGCGAGAAGCCCGGCCCGCTGAGCGTCGCGCACTTCGGCGCGACGCCGAGTCCGGCCTGCAGATCCCGCATCGACCGCTTCCACGCTCCCTCGGCGAGCGTGTCGGTGGGCCACTCGCGCACCGCTTCAACGGCATACACCAGCGCATCCTCGCTCGGCCAGCTGCCGTCGCTGCCGTCGAAGCCGGGGATCGCATAGAGCACGTCGTACTCGCCGACCGGTTCGCGCAGTCCTTCGAACGGCGCCGGCACCGCCGCCGAGCGGAGCGCGCGCACCCCGCCGGACCGCAGCTGCAGCACGTCCATGCCGCGCAACCGCTCGAACGGTGCGACCCCGACCGCCATGTCGGCCACGTCGCGGCGCTTGCCGCAGGCACTAAGGAGAACGAGACCGGAGAGCACGAGGAACGCGCTCCACCCGAGCAGTCCTCTGTGCCCTCTGTGCCTCTGTGGTGATTGCAGTTCAAGCACCATGCGCAACACGCCCCTTTCCTAGAGGATGTACTTCCGAAGGTCCTCGTCCTCGGCGATCGCGTCCAACCGACCGCGCACCGTCGCACCATCCACCACATGCGGCGCCGTCCCGCGCTCGGGGAGCTCGTACAGCAGCTCCTCGAGCAACGTCGTCATCACCGTGTGCAGCCGCCGCGCGCCGATGTTCTCCATCCGCGAGTTCACCCGCGCCGCGATCCGCGCGATCTCCGCGATCCCGTCCTCGGTGAACGTCAGCGCCGCACCCTCCGCGCCGACGAGCGCGGCATACTGCTTGGTCAGCGCGTTCTCCGGCTCCGTCATGATGCGCACGAAGTCGGCCTCGGTGAGCGGCTTGAGCTCCACGCGGATCGGGAACCGGCCCTGCAGCTCCGGGATCAGGTCGCTCGGTTTGCTCACGTGGAAGGCGCCCGCCGCGACGAAGAGCACATGGTCGGTCTTCACCATGCCGTACTTCGTCTGCACGTTCGAGCCCTCGACGATCGGCAGCAGGTCGCGCTGCACGCCCTCGCGCGAGACGTCCGGTCCGCCGTGGTCGCCCTTCCCGCCCGCGATCTTGTCGATCTCGTCGAGGAAGATGATACCGAGCGATTCCACCCGCTCGAGCGCATCGGCGACGACGTCGTCGAGGTTGATCAGCTTGTCGAACTCCTGGTCGAGGAGGATCCGTCGCGCCTCGGCCACCGGCACCGTCCGCTTCTTGGTCCGCTTGGGCATCAGCTCCGAGAGCATGTCCGCGAAGTTGCCCATCCCCTCGGGCGCGCCCTGCTGCCCCATCGCGTCGAGCATCGGCGCCGCCTGCGTCACCTCGACCTCGACCTCGCGCTGCTCGAGCTGTCCGTCGCGCAGCAGCTGCTTGAGCTTCTCGCGCGTGCGCTTGTGCCGCTCGCGAGCGAGCTCCTGCTCCTGCGTCACGTTGCCTTCGGGCCCCGCGACGAAGACACGCTGTGCGTCGGCCGCGGCCGGCGCGGCGCCCGCCACGGGCTCCGCCGGTGCCGGCAGCAACAGGTCGAGCAAGCGCTCGTCCACGCGATCGTTCGCGAGGTCCTCGACCTCCTGCTCGCGCTCGCTGCGCATCATCTCGACGGCGTTCTCGACGAGGTCGCGCACCATCCCCTCGACGTCGCGTCCCACGTAGCCGACCTCGGTGAACTTCGATGCTTCGACCTTGACGAAGGGCGCACCAGAGAGTTTGGCCAAGCGTCGCGCGATCTCGGTCTTGCCCACGCCGGTGGGTCCGATCATCAGAATATTTTTCGGTGTGATTTCGACACGCAAGCCAGGCTCGACCTGCTGACGCCGCCAGCGGTTGCGCAGCGCAATGGCGACCGCCCGC
>JAYTNC010000217.1:0-7477 GCA_043748515.1 Gemmatimonadota bacterium
GCTCTACGACAAGTTCTTTCGTGGCGCCTTCCCGCGACTCACGGAGCGCTTGGGAATCGTCTATACGCCGGTGGAGGTCGTGGACTTCATCATCCACAGCGTGGCGCACCTGCTGGAGAAGGAGTTCGGTCAGTCGCTCGGGAGCGAGGGGGTGCACATCCTCGATCCGTTCACGGGTACGGGGACGTTCATCACGCGGCTGATGCAGAGCGGGCTGATCTCGCCCGAGCAGTTGGTGCGGAAGTTCAAGACGGAGATCCACGCCAACGAGATCGTGCTCCTCGCCTACTACATCGCGGGCGTCAACATCGAGGCCGTGTACCACGACATCGTGGGGGGCGAGTACGAGACGTTCCCGGGGATCCTGCTGACGGACACGTTCCAGATGTATGAGAAGGACGACCTGCTGAGCGAGTTGCTGGTGGACAACAGCGCTCGGCGCGTGCGGCAGCGGAAGCTCGACATCCGGGTGATCATCGGGAACCCGCCGTACTCGGCGGGGCAGAGCAGCGCGAATGACAACAATCAAAACGTCGGGTACCCCGCGCTGGATGAACGCATTGCGAGCACGTATGCGGCGCGGTCAACCGCAACTCTCAAGAATGCGCTGTACGACAGTTACATCCGAGCGATTCGATGGGCATCCGACCGGGTAGGCAAAAGCGGCATCGTGGGATTCGTAACGAATGCGGGCTTCATCGAGGCAAACACAGCGTCGGGACTTCGGCAGTGCCTGGCGGAGGAGTTCAGCTGCGTCTACGTGTTTCACCTTCGAGGAAATCAGCGCACGCAGGGCGAGCGATCGCGAAAGGAAGGAGGCAAGATCTTCGGCGGTGGCAGCCGTGCGCCCATTGCCATCACGCTGCTAGTGAAGAACCCCAAGGCGGTCGAGCACGGCAAGATCTACGTTCACGACATCGGTGACTACCTGGACCGCGAGCGAAAGCTTGAGATCGTGCGTGCGTTTGGGAGCGTTGCTGGTGTTGAGGAAGCGGGGAAGTGGAGCCCAATCGTGCCCGACGAGCATGGCGACTGGTTGAACCAGCGCGCGGCCGGGTTCGAGAAGTTCATCGCGATGGGCGACAAGGCAAACGTGGCCGCCGCGATCTTCGAGAACTTCTCGATGGGAGCAAAGACGAACCGAGACGCCTGGGCGTACAACGCGTCACGCGGCAAGGTGACGGCGAACATGAAAGCTGCGATCGAGTTCTACAACTCAGAGGTGCGACGCTATCAGGCCAAGAAGGCGAAGGGCGCTGTCCCAGCCGACTCACGTGATTTCGTGGACTTGGACCCCGCCAAGATGAGCTGGGATCACGCCCAGTTCGAGGGCATCCCGCGAGGTCGAACTGGTACCTTCGACAAGGCCGCCGTGCGTACGAGTCTCTATCGACCCTTCCAGAAGAGCTGGCTCTACTTCGATCGTTTCTTCAACAACAGGGTGTATCAGCATCCCAAGCTGTTCCCCACGACTGGCAGCGAGAACCTTGCCATCCAAGTTAAGGCGCAATGGGACGGCGTCGGTGTCGTCGCGCTGATGGTCGACTCGCCGCCGGCGGCCCTGCCGAGCGGAGATGCGCAATCTTTCCCTCTGTACCTCTACGACCGCACAGAGTCAGACGAGACTGACACTGGCGTTCCGCAGCTTGCACTCGGCGGGGGAAAGGCTGGCGCGAAGGACGGCCGCCGCTCCGCCATCACCGACGCCGCCCTCGCCCACTTCAAGGCTGCGTACCCGAAGGATCCGAGCATCACCAAAGAGTCGATCTTCTACTACTGCTACGGCATCCTCCACCACCCCGAGTACCTCGAGCAGTACGCGGACAACCTCTCCAAGGAGCTCCCGCGCATCCCGCGCGTGAAGTCCCGCGAGGACTTCTTGGCCATCCACAACATCGGCAAGACGCTGGGCGAATGGCACGTCGGCTACGAACAGTTCGACCACACCCGCGCCCCCGGCGTCGTCGTGGACACCCACGGCAAGAAGCTCACCGACGCCCAGTACCGCGTCGGGAAGATGCGCTACGGCAAGCTGGGCGGCGCCAAGGACCTCACGACGATCCACTACAACGAGTTCATCACCGTCCGCAACATCCCCGCCCACGCCCACGGCTACGTCATCCACGGCCGCTCGGCCATCGACTGGGTCGTCGAACGCCAGGGCGTCCGCACCGACAAGGACAGCGGCATCGTCAACGATGCCAACGACTGGGCGACGGAGACGATGCAGAACCCCAAGTACCCGTTGGAACTGCTCCTGCGCGTGATCGCGCTCAGTGTGGAGACGCTCAGGCTGGTGGGGGAGCTGCCCAGGCTCGACGTGCTCGAGGCGTGACCGCGCGATGCGCGGCCGATCGGTACGGTCCGAGATGCAATGTGACCGGCCGACCGATTCCTCTCACTATTCTCGTGCGACGGTGGCGAACGATCGTAGCATTGCATTTCAACTACATTCTTCTCTCCCTCAGCCAGGGCCCTGCGTGGCCGTCGAATGAAGATCACACTCGCAACTCTCTCTGACTACGCCACCATCGACGCTCTGGGCAAACTCAGCGTGATGGGACTCGTCGACGTTCTTGGGGCGCCGCAGTTTCCCGTCACGCACCCGCAGCTGTTCGTTTGCTTCCGAGTCCAATGCCGGCCGATCGAGATCGGCACGAAGCACACGTTCACAGTGGTCCTGCAGGATCCGGATGGGGGACAGCTTCTCCCTCCCATCCGAGGCGGGTTCGAGGTGAAGTCGTCGTCGGTTCCTGGGGCGCCCTACTCGCACATGCAACTGGCGTTGGGCGCGGTGGGGATCGTCTTCAAGCGCCCCGGTACCCATAGCTTCGAGATCGCGCTGGACGACAACCACGCCGTCTCGATCCCGCTTCACGTCGTTCAAGTTGCGGCGCCCGTAAAGCCGAAGGCGCGCTAAGTCCATATGCAGCGCAAGGTTCCGAAGCGCGCCTGGAAGCTGTATGCCAAGATGATGGCGTCCAAGGCCGGCTACGGTGAGGACGACTTCGAAACTCTTTACCGCGGTTTCGGGTTTCATTCGAGGGAAGGCCGTGATCGCGTGTATTATCATCCGGATCACCCCGACTTGCCCCCCGCGATGGTGGGTCGTCATCGAGTGCTGTCCAATGCGTATGCCGATACTGCATTGAAGCGAGTCGGCGAGCTCGTTGCACGCGAAGGACTGACCCAGGAGAACACCAGATGAGTTCCATCATTTCCGCGGAAGTTCTGTCGAATGCAGTTCTTGAACTCGAGCAACTGCCTGACGGCACCGCTGTTTGGGTCGCGAAGGATCTCAGTTGGGATGGTTGCATCGCACAGGCGCCATCGCGCGAGGAGGCGCTCGTCGCGCTCGACGAGGCGCGCCGGCAATACGCTGCGGTGATGCAAGAGCTCAAGCAGAAGGTGACCGCGCCGAAGAGTCCAACACTCCCCTCTGGCTGGAGCAACGGTCGACTCGGTCAGAGTCTCACCCTCGCGATGTAGAGTTCGGCTCGCGCAGCCGTCCGGCGATGGCTGGTGCAGATGGTCGCGGCAGTGATGCGAGTGGAAGATTCCTTGAGGCGGTTTGACACGATCGCCAGACGGCGACGTTCATCTGCCTGAGTCCCACTGGAGATCGGGCATTTAACCGCCCGGTGTCTGGCGAAGGCCACGCACCGGGGTTCTTCGCTTCACCCGGAGTGCGCGTAGCCTGCGGTCACTGCGCTCGCGGTCGGCCGATGCCAGGGCTTGGAGTCTTCGGCACCCGTCAGGTCCCAGATGTCGCACCTCGCTGCCGGTCAGCTCCGCCCACCCTTCGGCGAGGATGCCCCGGTGGCAATCCTCCGGATGGCGTTCGAAGCAGGTCAGCGCGATCCTGCGATGTGACACGCCCACTTGGCCGAGGGTCCCGGCGAGCGCCCCCATCACCTCGGGGTGGCCGTCCACGTAGCCCCGATACAGGTGGAGACACTCCGCGTGACTCGCGGCCGCCTCGCGTAGCCACTTCGGATTGCCGGCGATCCGAAGGTGAACGTATTCGATGCCGACCCGCTGCAGGCCCGCGGCGAAAGCGGTCTTCGAGAAGCCGGGTTTGTGCGACCATGCCGTCTCACGGACATCGACCACTACCTCCACCCCGTGCTCGAGGAGGAGGTCCAGATACTCGTCGAGCGAGCGCTTCTCGTATCCGATGGTGCAGAGTGGCATGCTGGGATAGAGGCGTGAGAGTGGATCCGGCTCCATTCTAACTCCTTGGACGGCGGCGTAGCGATCCCCGTCACGACAACATCCCTCAGACGGGGCGATCAGTAGTCCGGGAAGTGGAAGCTGCCCTCCGATCTCCCCAGCTCCGTCTCCACCTCCAGCCACTCCCGCTTGAACGCGCGCTTCACCTCCGCCTCGATCTCCGCCCGCGAACTCGGCGACTGCTCGCCACTCGCGGCCCCCTCTCGCAACCGCGCCACGGCGTCCTCGTAGAGCTTCGCATACGCCGCGTTCTCCTGCTGCTCGTGTCGCACCCGATGCATCAGCAGGCGTAGGTCCGCCTCGAACTCGGCCGCCGGCACCCGGTCGGCGTCGGCGTAGAGCGCGCGGAGTGATTTCGGAACGCGCACCCAGGCGCGCCCGTCCGCGTCGCGCGCACCGCGCCCCTCCGACAGCTTGAGCATCGCCTGCCGGAGCATCCGTTCGGCGCCCTCGTCCTCCAGCGCGAAGGTATCGTTCGCCGCCTCGTGCAGCGCCTCGCGGAGCAGCCGCGCGGCGTAGCGCGCCTCCTCGCTCTCGAAGCGCTCGCGCCACGCATCGCGCGCGTCCCTGACGCGCTCGGGGGACGGGTCGGGGCGCACCCACGCCCCGCCGCGTGCGCGCGCCTCTCGCGCATTGAGCTCGGCGGCCAGCTCCGCGGGGAGCGCCCACAGGTGCTGCTGTCCCTCCACGCCGAGGATCGGCTCCACCGCGAGCGCGCCGGCGAACCCGAACACGAATCCCTGCGCGGGGATCGCCACCGGAAGGGTGCGCGTCGGCGCCGGGCCGGGCCGCAGTTGCCCCGTGGCGGGATCGCGCACGGCGGTCTCGAGCGTATCCTCGATCCAGTTCGCCGCCGACGGATCGACCTGCGCCGCGCGCACGGCCTGCGCGCGATGCACACCGCGCAGCTCGACGCTGCCGATGAGGGCGCCGCGCGGCAAGGCGCGCAGGTCGTCGCGGTCCATCCACCCCTGGTCGGCGAAGCACTGCGCGACCGCCCGGTCGTCGGCCCAGAGCGCCTCGACTTTCTTGAGTTCGATGTTGGTGCTGGCGTGGATCGCGATGCGACCGCCGCCGTGCTTGGCGAACCAGGAGCGGACCTCGACGGTCTTCACGCCACGGATCACCAGCTCGGCCCACGGCTGCGGGATGGAGAGAGCACGCATGCGGACGGAGGGCGGAGGGGCGGCGGGAGTCGATCAGCGAGGGAATCAGGAGGCTTCTCCTGAGAATCTTCGCGAATCGCGAAAGGCCCGATTCTCTCAGGAGAAGCGTAAGACGTTGTCACCAAAGATGTTGTGGCACAAGACGTCGGTGCCGTGAGTCAGACGACCGATTTCCGGGGGAAAGGATGAGGGGGTGAGCGCCCGATCACGGGCAGGCGCCGCGCGAACCGAAGGGTGCCGCTGCCCGATATGGAAGTCCCGGTGCGCGATTCGAATGCTGCTGCTGCACGGTACGCAAGGTCCGATGCGCGACTCGAACGCTGCTGCTGCACCGTCCAGGACTTCCGATGCGCGACTCGAACGCTGCTGGTGCACGGTCGAGCGAGTCCGGTGCGCGATTCGAGCAGTGCTCGTGCCCGAATGACGGATTGGGGTGCACGGAACGAGCACCGCCGCTGCACGATCCGCGATGTCCGGTGCGCGATGCGATGCGTACCGCTGCACGCACGCGGCACCCCCGCTGCCTGAGCACTCGCTGCTGATGCACAGCTCTACCGGCCTCGCGTTGGACGCGGGCGATGCCGGTGGTCATCCATCCGCGTCCACCACCGTTCCACATCGAGGGTACCATGGAGAGAACACAGTTCCACGTTGGGCAGTCGCTCCGTCAGGTGCAGCAGTTCCTGACGGTGCACGCGGACGCCGTGCCGTCGGCGGTCGCGAGCGCGGCGAAGCGGACGCTGGACGCGGCCGTCGCCGAGCTGGATCGGGCCGCGACCGAGCAGGGCGGCCTCTCGCGTGCCGTGCGCGGCGAGGTGCAGCGGCGCGTCGAGCTCGAGCGCACGCTGCTCCGGAAGTACGTGACGCCGCTGGTGAAGTTCGCCCGCGCGTCACTCCGCGGGGCGCCGGAGTTCGCCTCGCTCACGCCCTCGGCCAAGTCGCTGCAGCGCGAACGCCTGGTGCGGTCGGCGCAGGCGCTGGCACTGGCGGCGGACAACCATGCGGACGCGCTGCGCGCGGCGGCGTTCCCCACCGACTTCCTGGAGCAGCTGCGATCGGCGGCCGCGGCGGTGCAGCGGTCGTTCGACACCGGCGTCTCGGGGCGGGTGCGGCGGACCGGCGTGACGAAGGAGATCAGCTCGGCGCTGGCGAACGGCCGGCAGGCCGTGGCCTCGCTCGATGCCCTGGTGGCGCACACCATCGTCGGCGACGACGCCCTCGAGGCGGAGTGGCGCTCGGCCAAGCGGGTGCGGCGCCGCGCGACCGTCGAGATGGAGGTGGCCGCCGCTGCGTAGTTCCGCGTGACGACAATTGACGGGCCGGGAGGGCGAGAACCCCACGGTGCGTCCGGGGACCCGATGCCGGGTCCTCGGAGGTGCCGTGGGGTTCTGTGTTTCTGCCCGCTTCGGAACGTCAAGGCACTGCGTGTTGTCAGGCGTTCGTGCGGAGATGCCGTGAGCGAGCCAAACCGGCGAGCGCTGCGCCCGGTGCACGACGCGCAGGATCCCCCGACGGCGCGGCCGCCCCCCGGGAAGCGCCGCCGCTAGATTCCCCGTTAGCTCACTTTCCTTCGCCCTGCCCATCCTATGGACGAACAGTTCGAGTTCCTCCGATCGATCGTGCAGCGATTGGACGCCGCCGGGATCCCGTATATGCTCACCGGTTCGCTCGCGCTCGCGATCTGGGCGCGTCCGCGCATGACGCGCGACGTGGACGTGGTGATCGAGGCCGACCAGGCCGCGGTGCGTCGTCTGCTCGCGGCCTTTGTTGCGGACAGCTACACGAGTCCGGAGGCGGCGGCCGACGCCGTCGACGCGCGCTCGATGTTCAATGTCATCCACTTCACGTCGCTGCTCAAGGCCGACTTCATCCTGCGACGGGAGGAGCCGTACGAACGCGCGAAGTTCGCGCGTCGCCGCGTGGTCGATCTCGAGGGATTGCCGGTCGCCGTGATCGCTCCGGAGGACTTGATCCTCTCGAAGCTGGACTGGGCGCGCGGCACCGGGTCCGCCCGTCAGGCCGAGGATGTGCGCCTGTTGCTGCGGGACGTCTCGGGGCTCGACGAGGCGTATCTGCGC
>JAYTNC010000218.1:0-5036 GCA_043748515.1 Gemmatimonadota bacterium
CGCCCCTCGACGCGCACGTCGGCTTCGACGAGATCGCCCGGGGCCGTGCGCGGCGTGAACACCACGAGCCCCTCGTGACGGGCGACGCCGTCGCCGCCAGCGGCGAGGCTCCCGATCTCCAGCTGGGTGAGGCTCATGAGCGGCGCAGGCTGTCGAGCCGGGCGGCGCGCGCCCAGTCGGAGGCGGGAGCTGCGGCATCCGTCGCGCCAGCGTGTGCGGCTCCCGTCGCGGCTGCGGAGGCCGCGTTGGGCGTGGCGACGACGCGCGCGGCCCCGCGGTCGCGGTCGGCGATCAGCGCGGCCGCGATCGCGGCGGAGCGCAGCGTCTCCGCCGGCGGCGACGTCGCGAGCAGCGACGCAAGCCGGGACTCGAGCCACTGGATGTCGACGTCACCGCGCCGGTACTCGGGGTCGGCGAGCACGCGCAGGTGGAACTCGCGCGACGTCTCGACGCCGTCGATCACGAGTTCCTTGAGCGCGCGCTCCATGCGCGCGATCGCGGCGGCGCGCGTCGGGGCGAAGACGATCAGCTTCGCGAGCATCGGATCGTACGAGAGCCCCACCACGCTCCCGACCTCGATGCCGCCGTCCCAGCGCACGCCGGGACCGCTCGGGATGTGCAGATAATCGATCCGGCCCGTGGACGGCAGGAAGCCGTTGGCGGGATCCTCGCTCGTGATGCGGCACTCGATCGCCCAGCCGCGCGGCTCCGGGACCTCGGTGAACGGCAACGGCTCGCCGGCCGCGATGCGCAGCTGCCACTGCACGAGGTCGATGCCCATCACGAGCTCGGTGACGGGGTGCTCGACCTGTATGCGCGTGTTCATCTCGAGGAAGTAGAACTCGCCGTTCTTCGCGAGCAGGAACTCGCAGGTGCCGGCGCTCACGTAGCCGGCGGCGCGCGCGGCGGCGACCGCCGCGTCGCCCATGCGCTTGCGCAGCTCGGGCGAGACCGCCACGCTCGGCGCCTCCTCGATCATCTTCTGGTGCCGGCGCTGGATCGAGCACTCGCGTTCGCCGAGCGCGACGCAGTTGCCGTGCATGTCGGCGAGGATCTGGATCTCGACGTGGCGCGGCCCCTCGATGTACTTCTCGACGTACACAGCGTCGTCCCCGAACGCGTTCCTGGCCTCGCGCTGCGCCGAGGCGAGCGCCGACGCGATCTCCCCGGGCTCGCGGACGACGCGCATGCCCTTGCCGCCGCCGCCGGCTGCGGCCTTGAGCAGCACCGGGTAACCGAAGCGCGCAGCGACCTCGGCCGCCTCGTCGGCGTCGCGGAGCGACTCGGTGGTGCCGGGCACCACGGGCGTGCCCGCCTTGATCGCGAGCGTGCGCGCGGCGGTCTTGGAGCCCATGGCGGCGATCGCTTCGGCGGGGGGGCCGATCCAGACGAGCCCGGCGTCACGCACCGCGCGCGCGAACCACTCGCGCTCGGAGAGGAAGCCGTAGCCCGGATGGATCGCGTCGGCCCCGACGGCGAGTGCGACCTCGATCAGGTGATCGCCACGGAGGTAGCTCTCGCTCGCGGGCGCGGGCCCGATGCGCACGGCCTCGTCGGCCTCGCGCACATGCGGCGCATGCGCGTCGGCGTCGGAGTAGACGGCGACGGACCTGATGCCGAGTTCCTGACAAGCGCGCACGATGCGCAACGCGATCTCGCCGCGATTGGCGATCAGGACCTTGCCGATCGGTCGCGCGACCGGCGTGGACTGCACGGAGGAATCGCTGCGGCGGCTGGTCTTCACAGCGGGATGCAACCGTGCTTCTTGGCCGGGTTCTTGGCGCGCTTGCCCTTGAGCATGTCGAGTGCGTCGATCAGCCGCGGCCGCGTGTCGCGCGGATCGATGATGTCGTCGACGTAGCCGCGGCCCGCCGCGACATACGGGTTGGCGAACTTGTCCGTGTACTCGGCGACGCGCGCGTCCATCGCCGCCTTCGGATCCGCCGCCTCGGCGATCTCCTTGCGGAAGAGGATCTCGACCGCGCCCTTGGGACCCATCACCGCGACCTCGGCCGTGGGCCAGGCGAGGTTGATGTCGCCGCGGATGTGCTTGGAGCTCATCACGTCGTACGCGCCGCCGTACGCCTTGCGCGTGATGATGGTCACCTTGGGGACCGTTGCCTCGCAGTAGGCGTAGAGCAGCTTGGCCCCGTGCTTGATGATGCCGCCGTGCTCCTGCGCGACGCCGGGCAGGAATCCCGGCACGTCCTCGAAGGTCACGACCGGGATGTTGAAGGCGTCGCAGAAGCGGATGAAGCGCGCGGCCTTCACGCTCGCGTTGATGTCGAGCACGCCGGCGAGCACCGACGGCTGGTTGGCGACGATGCCGACCGAGCGTCCGCCGAGGTGCGCGAAGGCGCAGATGATGTTCTGCGCGAACTCGCGGTGGACCTCGAGCAGTTCGCCGTCGTCGACGACGCGCCGGAGCACGTCGTGCATGTCGTACGGCTTGTTCGCGTTGTCGGGGACGACGTCGAGCAGGGCTTCGTCGCGGCGCGACGCCGGATCGGTCGCGCGCCCGCGCGGCGCGTCGTCGACGTTGTTCGCCGGGATGAAGCGCAACAGCTGCCGGATGCCGTCGAGGCACTCGAGCTCGGACGTCATGGTGAAGTGCGAGACGCCGGAGACCTCGCCGTGCGTGCTCGCGCCGCCGAGCTTCTCCATGGTGACGTCCTCGTGCGTCACCGTCTTCACCACGTTCGGGCCGGTGACGAACATGAACGACTTGTCCTGCACCATGTAGACGAAGTCGGTGATCGCGGGCGAGTAGACCGCGCCGCCGGCGCAGGGGCCGAGGATCGCCGAGATCTGCGGCACGACGCCCGAGGCGAGCGTGTTGCGGAGGAAGATGTCCGCATAGCCGCCGAGCGAGACGACGCCTTCCTGGATGCGCGCGCCGCCCGAGTCGTTGAGGCCGATCATCGGCGCGCCGTTCTGCACGGCGAGGTCCATCACCTTGCAGATCTTCGACGCATGCGCCTCGGAGAGCGAGCCGCCGAAGACGGTGAAGTCCTGCGAGAAGACGTAGACCAGCTTGCCGTCGATGCGACCGTAGCCCGTGACGACGCCGTCGCCGTAGGGCCGCTGCGCGTCGAGCCCGAAGTCGGTCGACCGGTGCGTGACGAAGCGGTCGAGTTCGACGAAGGTGCCCTCGTCGAGCAGCACGTCGAGGCGCTCGCGGGCGGAGAGCTTGCCCTTGGCGTGCTGGGCCTTGATGCGGTCGGCGCCGCCGCCGAGTTCGGACTCGGCGCGGCGGCGTTCGAGGAGATCGAGTTTCTCGCGCATGGACATGGCGGGAAACCTAGCCGCCCCGGAGGGCGGCTGACAGCGGTGCGCTCAGCGGATGAGGAACGCCCCCGAGAACGCGACGCGCGGCTCGCCGCCGGAGCCGACGAACGCGAGTCGGTAGCGGTACACGCCGGTCGGCAGTCCGCCCCAGACGGGCACGTCGATCGTGCGCACGGCGCGCGCTTCGAGCAGCGCCAGATAGTCCGCGCACAGGATCAACGGCTCGCCCGCGTCCACCCACACGTCGTTCACGTTCCGCTGGAAACGCCCGTTGGAGCAGAGGTTGTAGCCCCACGTCGCGTCGGAGAGGTTGGTCAGCCGCATCGGCATCATCGCGCCGTCGTCGACCGAGGTGGCGAGGGCCTCGAGCATGATGACAGCTGCGCTGGAGACCACGAAGGCGTTCGACTCGGCAAAGGCCTCGACATCGTCGCGCGAGAACCGATAGCGGAGCCGATACGTGCCGTCCGCGAGTCCGAGCGGGACGTAGTACTCCTCGATCACCGTCCCGCCGCCACGGATCGTGTCGAGCTCCCGCGTGCAACTCGCGAGTGATTCCGGACCGTCCACCCAGGCATCCCCTTGGCGGACCTGCAGGCGCGGCGACGAGCAGTCGTTGAACCCCCACGTGGCGGCCGAGGCGTTCGTCAGTCGGAGACCGATGGCCGTACCCGGTGCGACGAACTCGGAGAGGACCCGCACGGACGGGACGTCGGCCGGTGAATCGTTGCCGAGGAGGTCGTCGCAGGCCGCGGTGCCGGTGAGCACGACGAGCGCGGCAGCGATCGAGAGACGGCGGAAGAGTGTGCACATCGCTGAGTGGTCGGAAGTGAGCGACGATCCGTTGCACGAGATACCCCGCGAACGCGCCGATCGGTCAACGTGTGGCGGACGCAGACCGCCCCGGCCGCGCATTGCGCGACCGGGGCGGTTCACCTGCGTTGAGCTCGTCCGGCTCAGGCTTCCATGTCCGGATCGAGATCGGCCGGGATCTCCGGGATCTCGTCCTCGGTGTGGACCTTCGACGGCTCCGCCGGGCGCTCCTGGCCCGCCGGGATGTCGACCACGCCGAGCACGATGCGACGGTGGATCGGATCGACCTCGAGGATGCGGACGGTCATCTGCATCCCTTCCCAGGCCACATCGGCCGGGCTCGCGACCGGCGCGCCGGTCGAGTTGAGGTGCGAGATCGGCACGAAGCCTTCGATGTCGTTGCCGACGTCGACGACCACGCCCTTGTCCATCAGGCGGGCGACCTTGCCCGGGAGCTCGGTGCCGACCGGATAGGTCTCACCGATGCGGAGCCAGGGATCCTCGGACGCCTGCTTGAGGCCGAGCGAGATGCGCTTGTTGTCGGAATCGATGTTGAGGATCACGACGTCCACGCTGTCGCCCTTCTTCACGACTTCCGACGGATGCTGGACGCGCTTGGTCCAGGACATGTCGGAGATGTGGATGAGGCCGTCGATGCCCGGCTCGATCTCGACGAACGCGCCGAACGAGGTCAGGTTGCGGACCTTGCCGTTGAGGCGCGTGCCGACCGGGTACTTGAGCGGCAGCACCATCCACGGATCCTGCTCGGTCTGCTTCATGCCGAGGGAGATCTTCTCCTCGGACGGATCGACCTTGAGCACCACCGCCTCGATCGTCTCGCCGATGCTGACGAGCTTCGAGGGATGACGGACGTTGCGCGTCCAGCTCATCTCGGAGATGTGGACGAGGCCTTCGATGCCCGGCTGCAGCTCGAT
>JAYTNC010000219.1:0-1847 GCA_043748515.1 Gemmatimonadota bacterium
GTCGAGAGGCCGCCCGCCGTGTGGAACGCCTCGAGCTCGCCCACCGGCGCGTCGAACGCGATCGGCTCGATCTCCGAGAGCGCCTTCACGTGCACGCGCTTGCCGTCGCGCACGACCCACGAGAGCGTCGTGTAGTAGTCGAGCACGCCCTCGATCGAGTACACGATCTGGTACTTGAGCGGACCTTCAGGATGCTGCGGCAAGCCACCGACGTAGATCCGCACCGAGTCGGTCGTGTCGAGCCGGTCGATGCCGAGCTGCGCGAGGATGTTCACCATGCCCGGCGCGAGCCCGCAGTCGGGGATCACCGTCACGCCGGCTGCCGCGGCCTTCGCGTCGAGCTTCTTCTGGTTCTCGACGATCTCGGTGTTGCCGCCCAGGTCGCAGAAGTGTGCGCCCGCCGCGATCGCGGCCTCGGACATCGGGAGGTTGAAGTAGTACGGGATCGCGCACATCACCGACTTCACGCCCGCCATCGCCGCGCGCACCGCCGCAGGGTCCCTCACGTCGATCGTGATCAGCTTGAGCCGCTCGCCGCCGACGTAGGGTTCGAGGAAGGCCGGGAGGTGGTCGACCGACTTGTCGGCCAGGCGCACCTCGGTGATCGAGGGATTCTGCAGGAGGTCATATGCGCACGCCGAGCCTTGAAGGCCGGCACCGAGGACGAGCATCTTCATCAGTGTCTCCGAACGGGGGGTCGAACAGTTGGACAGCCCTTGAATTTAGCCTCCCGGAGTCCTGATTTCACCTCAGACATGACCGACTGGCGCCGCCATCTGCTCGCTTCTCCCGACGAGATCACCGCCCTGCTCGGTCGGGTGCGGACGGTGGCCGTCCTCGGCATCAAGACGGCCGATTCGGGCGCGCCTGCGCACTTCGTACCGGCCTACGCGAAACGGGCGGGCCTGCGCGTCATCCCGGTGCCGGTCTTCTATCCCGAGCTCACGGAGTTGCTGGGGGAGCCGGTGCATCGGACTCTGGCCTCGATCGGCGAGCCGATCGACCTCGTGGACGTCTTCCGAAGGCCTTCGGACATTCCCGCGCATGTCGACGACATCCTCGCGGCGAAGGCGGGCGCGGTCTGGTTCCAGTCGGGGATCCGCAACGACGAGGTCGCCGAACGCCTCGCGCGGGCGGGGATCGACGTGGTGCAGGACAAGTGCCTGCTGATCGAGCTGCAGGACCGCGGGCGCTAGGCGCCGCCGTCAGTGCTCGTTCGCCGCGGAGAAGTACGGCGGTAGACTCCGACCTCAGCCCACGCGCCGCGCGAAGTACGCGCCGACACCCTTCACCGCGAGCCGCGACTCCGGCGTCAGCGGAACGGCCGCGTGGAAATCGTGCGGCAGGTCGCGCCAGACGGTGAACTCCACCGCGATCCCCGCCGCGCGCGCCTTCTCGGCCAGCCGGCGCGAGTCGTCGAACAGGATCTCGCTGCTGCTCGCGTGGATCAGGAGCGAAGGCAGCCCGCGCAGCTCGGCGTAGAGCGGCGAGACGAGCGGATGCTCGAGCGGATGGTTCCCCGCGTACAGCCTCGAGAGATGATCGCTGTGCTTCGTCGAGAGCATCGAGTCGCTCTCGGCATTGGTGCGCAACGACTCGCCGGTGCCGGCGAGGTCGGTGAGCGGGGAGATCAGCGCCGCCGCCGCCGGGAGCGGATCGCCGGCGTCACGCAGGGCGAGCATCGTGCTCAACGTGAGCGCACCGCCCGCTGAATCACCGACGATGCCGAGCGCATGCGGCTCGATACCCAGCGCGTAGAGCGCGCGCACCGCGGCCACGGAGTCGTCGAGCGCGGCGGGGAACGGATGCTCCGGCGCGAGCCGGTAGTCGAGCGTGAACACGCGCGC
>JAYTNC010000220.1:0-14333 GCA_043748515.1 Gemmatimonadota bacterium
TGCGTGAGCAGGATCCAGTGCGGCAGGGCGGTCATCGTCGCGCAGGCCTCGCGCACCTGCCCGCGCGAAGCGAGCGTCAGCGAGAGCAGGAACTGCGGATAGCTGAGGCCGCGCGGGTCGAGCTGCGCCGCGTCGGGATGCGAGAGGATCCGGCGCGCGACGCGCACGGCCGTCTGCGCGCTGTCGTAGCTCCAGAGGAGCGGACTCCACGCGGTGAGCAGCCGGGCCGGTGACGTGGTCGCGAGGAGCGAGTCGCCTTCCGGACCCGAGGCGCGCACCGGATCGAGCAGCATCACCTTCAGGCGTGCATCGGCGACGGCGGGCCCATCAGGCGCGCGCGCGATGAAGGCGTCGAGGTACCGGAGGGCCTCGCGCTCCCCCTTGAGCGTCGCGGCGAGGTTGATCGCGCGGGTGTATGCCGGAAGCAGCGTGGAGTCGAGCGAGATCGAGCGGTCGAGCGCTTCGAGCGTGCGCTTCGCGCGATCGGGGGCCGGCCCTCCGAGCTGCCCGAGGTTCACGGCCAAGCGGTACCAGTGCTCGGCGTCGCCGGCGTAGCGCCGCGTCGCGACGTCGTGCGTCTCGAAGAGCCGACGCTTCAGGAGTTCGGCGAGCGAGTCGCGCGCCGTGACCGTCGTCGCCGTGATCGCGAACCAGGTCGCGGCCTGCAGCGAGTCGATCGCGAGCATCAGGCTGTCGCGCTCGGGGAGCCCGCGGTTGAGCCGTCCCGCGCGCAACCCGTTGAACCAGATCAGCGAGTCGATCCCGCTGCCGCGCATCGAACGCACCATCGACAGCCGGTGATACGCCATCGCGTAGCCGGTATCGAGTTGCGCGGCCCGCTCGTAAAGGGAACGCGCGCCGTCCCAATCCATCCGCCGGAGCGCCACTTCGCCCTGCAGGTAAGCCTTGAGCGCCGCCATCGCCGACGTCCCCGCGGACGGCGGACGCGTCGCGCCGAGCGGCCGTTCGCGCGCGAGCACGCCGAGGATCGCGACGGTGAGCGAGTCGGCGCCCTGCTCGACGCGGCCCGCAGGCACGACCACGCGCAGGTCGCCGAGCAGGCGGCGCGTACCGACGTCGTAGATCGCGGCCGTGAGGCGCACCGAGTCGGTGCCACTCGGCCCCACCGCGCCGACGATGCTCGTGCGCGCCGCGTTCTTCCGTCCGAGTGCGACGGCCGAGTACTCGTCGGCGCGACCGTCCCAGTCGGGGATCACCTGCGACGGCGGCACCACCCGCAGCGGACCGGCGCCGTTGAGATTCTGCGCGAGCAGGTCGGCGATGCCTTCGCGCCAGCTGTTCAGCGAGACGTCGGCCACGTCGAACGGCGCGACAGCGAGCAGGTCGTCGTCGAGCGCGGGCGTGCTCAGCTTGTCCCAGGCGGCATTCGCGCCGGCGGCGAGTACCGCCACCGCAGCGCCCGCGAGAGCCAGGCGCGACCACGCCCGTGCGCGCGAACGCGCAAACGCGCGCAGCGGCGGCGCAATCGGCGTCGGCCGCGTCTGCGTGAGTTCGAGCGCAGCCGCGAAGCTCAGCGGATCGCGGTAGCGGTCCGCGGGCGACTTGGCGAGTGCGCGTTGCACCGCGGCTTCGACGTGTTCGGGCACCGTCTGCCGCAGCATCCGCAGCGGCGGCGGCGGCTGCTGCAGGTGCCGCGCGATCAGCGCCTGCGCGTTGGGACCGTTGAACGGCGGCTCGCCCGTGAGCATCTCATAGGTGACGCACGCGAGCGAGTAGAGGTCGCTTCGGCCGTCGACGTTGCGCTCGCCCGCGGCCTGCTCCGGACTCATGTAGTGCGGCGTGCCGAGCGTCGTCCCGGTCATGGTGAGGCGCTCGCCCGTCTCGGTCGCGACCGAATGCGCGATCCCGAAATCGGCGACGAAGGCGCTGTCCCCGTCGAGCAGGATGTTCTCGGGCTTGATGTCGCGATGCACGACGCCGTGCTGGTGCGCGTAGGTGAGCGCTTCGGCGATCTGGCGCGTGAGCGCGATCGCCTCGTCGATCGGCAATGCCCGCTCCCGCGCGATCTTCGCACGGAGCGTCTCGCCCGGCACGTAGGCCATCACGCAGAAGATCGACCCCGCAGCCTCGCCGGAGTCGTGCAACGAGAGGATGTGCGGATGTTGCAACGCGGCCGAGATGCGGATCTCGCGGAGGAACCGGTCCCCCGCGAAGCCGCGCGTCAGCTCCGGGTGCAGGAACTTGATCGCGACGTCGCGGCCGTGACGGAGGTCGTGCGCGAGATAGACGACGGCGGTGGCACCGCGCCCCAGCTCGCGGTCGAGCCGGTAGCGGTCCGCCAGGGCGGCGCGGAGTTCAGCGTCGATCGACATCCCGCCCATGCTGCGCATACCGCACGATCCGCGCGGCGTTCATCCGCTTCTTGTAATTCACCACCGTACGGCGCACGTCCTTGCTGCCGAACGCCGGCCACATCACATAGCCGCCGCGCGCGCCCTTCTGCGGATCCCAGAAGCCGACGCAGCCGTGCTTGAGCCAGCCGAACGGCCGCAGCGGCGTGCCGAGGAAGTTCGTGTTGCTGCTCCGCTTGGTCCCCGGGCCGTAGTAGTCCGGCAGCACGAAGTTCGCGACCGGCAGGCCGTCGAGCACGTAGACCTGGCTCTGCACCGGGTCGCACACCTCGCGGTAGTAGAAGACCTGCCGCTTGGACTCGGGATGCGGGCCGCGCACGAGCGTGTTGAGATGCGGATCGAGGACGAGTTCGATCGCCTCGTGCGAGAGCGTCGTCGTCCAGCTGAGCCAGGGATGCGACTCCTTCACCAGCGATCCCAACTGCGTGAACGCGACGCCTTCCGGGACATCGGCGGTGCCGACGTCGTGGAACGACTGCACCTCGTCATGGAGCGTGAGCAGCGCGTCGCCGCGCAGGTCGCGGATCGCCCCGCCCCGACCGGTGCCGTCGAGCCGCAGCGTCGCACTGAGTCCCCAATAGGGCGCGACGTCCTCGGCGAGCTGGCGGTTGACCACGCGGATCGCCTGCTGGACCTCGTCGTCGCTCTTGATGGTGGATCGGTTGACGATGGAGATGATCATGTGCGGAGAACTTGCCACGCCGAGGGGAGCGCGTCCAGCGGCGGGCCCGCCGGCGACTGGACCGCGGCAGTCCCGGCGCCGGGTTGCCGAGTGGGGCGCCGGACGGTACGCTCCATCGCCAAGGGCCGCGCCGCCGGTCCATCCCCCCTCAGCAGGAGACAGCATGCGCAGACTGCTCACCGCGGTCGCCCTCTCCCTGGCGATCGCCTCCCCCGCCTCGGCCCAAGGCCTCATGGGCGACATGCACCGCGACGTCAACGAGGTGCAGAAGAAGATCATCGACCTCGCGCGCGCCGTGCCCGAGTCCGCCTACGGCTGGCGTCCCGCCCCGGGCGTGCGTTCGATCGGCGAGGTGCTGCTGCACGTCTCGGCGGACAACTACCTGATCCCCATCGCCATGGGGAAGCCCGCGCCGGCGGCGAGCGGCATCACGAGCGACTTCGCGTCCGCGGGGGCGTTCGAGAAGCGCACACTCACCAAGGACCAGCTCATCGCCGAGCTCGAGACCTCGTTCACGCACCTGCATCAGGGCATGGGCCTGACCACCGACGCGAACCTCGCCGAGAAGATCGACATGTTCGGCCAGCAGTGGTCGCGCCAGCGCGCGATGGTGCTCACCGTCACGCACCTCCACGAACATCTCGGACAGCTGATCGCGTACGCGCGTTCGAACAACGTCGCGCCGCCCTGGAGCCGCTGACTCCGGTGCATGCACGAAGGGGGCTGCCGGCATGCCGGCAGCCCCCTTCGGCGATCTCCGCGCCTAGATCTCGGTCTTGCGCGTCCCCACCATGCGGAGCAGGCCATTGATGCCCGCGTGCAGCACCACGTACACCAGGCCCGCGATCATGATCGGCACGACGAGCGTGTAACCACCCTCGGCCGTCGGACTCGCCACGATGCCGCGGAACGGCGCGTAGAACGGCTCGCTGACCGTGCCGATGAACTGCACGAACCCGTTCGACGAACGCGCCGCGATCAGCGCGAGCACGAGACGGATGCCGAGCAGCGCGTAGATCACGTAGAACGCGTAGTCGAGGAACTGCGACGCGCGCGCCGCGGTGCGGGCCTGGCCGACCGTGCGCTCGCCCCTCACCGTCTCGTCGAGCGCCTTCTCGCGGAGCCCGTGCGCGACCTCGGCCACTCGGCCGTGGTCGGAGACCTGCGCATCGGAGGTCTGCCGTGTGATCTCGCTGTTCACCTGCTTCTCCACGCGCGACTTCACTTCTTCGCGGGCCGTAGCCTGCCGCGCGTCGTCGTTGCCGACCTTGTCTTCCGTCATGTTGGTCTCGTTCGAGGGGACTGCATGCTTCAGGGCGCGGCGACGGCGCGCGGGAGCGGCGCGCCGAGCACGCGCTTGACCAGCTGTCCGGCGCGGAGCGACGCCTGCGCGTCCATGCCGTTGATCATCGCGAGTTCCGCGATCGGGATGCTCGAGGGAAGTGCGGTGTTGAACTGCGTGAGCGTCATCGCGCGCGGCGCGGCGACGATCCGGACGACGTGCGGCTGCACCGCGAGCGCGGCCGCGTCGGTGAGGCGCGCGAAGCTCGCCATGCTGCGCTCGAACGCCGGCAGGTATGCGGCGAACTTGTCGGCCGCGGTATAGGCCGTGACGTTCCACGTCGCGCCGCCGTACTCGATGAACATCGCGACGCCGCGGACCTCGGCGCCGCCCTCGGCCTTCGCCGTGAACTCACCGCGGATCGCGGTATTGCCGTGGATCATGGCGCGCGACTGCGGACCGGCCGTGAGGCCTTCCTGCGCGAAGAAGGCCTGCGCCGCCGCGGTCGCCGTGCCCTGCGCGCCGCGCAACTGCATCATCGCGTCCTGCGCCGAGCTGACCGCGGTCACCGCGTCGTTGGCGTTGCGCGTCTTCCAGCCGTCGGGATAGCGGAACGTGAACGCGAGGTCGGGGTGCACGAACAGCGAGCCGATGAAGAAGCCGAGCCGCGGATTCTCGCCATAGACCATGCCCTCGAGCCGACGGAGATACTCCGTCCCGCCGACGCGCAGCGTGTTGAAGTCGGTCGCCGTCGTGGCCGCGACCATCCGCTCCACGGTCTGGATGCGATTGCCCGGATCCGGATGCGACGACTGCCACTCGGGGAGGCGTCCGCCACCGCCGATCTCCGACTGCAGCTGGAACATGCGGAAGACGTTCGCCATCTGGCGCGTATCCCAGCCGTTGGTGAGCGCATAGCGGAAGCCAAGCTGGTCGGACTGCGTCTCGTCGTCCCGGCCGTACTTCAGGAAGAGGAGGCCGAGTCCGGCGCCCGCCACCTGGCCGTACTTCTCGATCGTCGGCGAGATCGCCGAGCCGATGCCGAGTCCGAGCATCGCGAGCTGCTCGCGGCTCATCTGTTGCACGCTGTGGCGTGCGGTGACGTGTCCCGCCTCGTGGCCGATCACCGAGGCGAGCTCGGCCTCGTTGGTGATCTGCGTGAGCAGGCCGCGCGTCACGAAGATGAAGCCGCCCGGCAACGCGAACGCATTGACCGCGGCGTCGTCGACGACCTTGAACTCCCACGGGAGCCCCGGCCGCTCGGTCTTGGCGGCGATCGACTGCCCCATACCGTTGACCCAGGCCTGCAGGCCGACGTCGGGATGGAGACCGATGCTCGCGGCGACGGCGGCGGCGCCTTCACGCCCCATCGCGATCTCCTGCGCTTCCGACACGAGCGCGAGTTCGCGCCGGCCGGTCACGGGGTTCAGGGCGCATCCGACGGCCAGGAGGAGGCCGGTCAGGGCAAGACTGCGGCTGAGATTGGTCATGCCCCAGATTACGACCATCGTCGACGCCGCACCATCGCCCGCAGGACGTACTGGCACGCTACCCCTTGTGGGCTAGTCCCTGGCCGCGGTCGAGCTCCGCGCGCAGCGCCGGAAGCTGTTCGCCCAGCAACGGCGAGCCGGTGGCGGTCGACCAGTGTGCCGCACCGGATTCCGTGGCGAGATCGAAGGAAGTCGACTGCTCCCATCCGTACTCCGTCGACGCCTGCTGCGCGATCCGCCCGACGGTGGGCCGCGTCTGAGCGCGCGGATCGTGCGCCATCAGGTCGCGCAGCAGGGCGAGCATGCCTTTCGTCGAATAGGACATCGGGTGTCTCCGGTGGGGGCACCCTGAATACTCAACCTCCCCTCGCGTGCCACCATCGCCCGATCGTCCAGTAGCGGGTGACACGAACGGCGTAGTGCGCACGGACCCGTGTATCGACCGGGGACGCACTCGTGGCACCTATCCATTGCGGCTGGCGTGCGGCAGGTTGCTCCACGCAGTTGCCCCCGCCAATGGAGCACGCCTTGACCGAGCCGGTGAACTCAGGACCCGTACACCCGGCGCCCACGCGCGCCGAACGCGTTGCCACGCTGGCATGGCTCGGCGCGGCCGGAACGCTCGCGCTCGGCACACTCACCTACAGCGCCTTCTTCGTGATCGTCTCGCTGTACTTCCCGGGCCGCCGGGCGTCCGCGCCCGCCTACGCGATCGCGGCCGCCCCGATGCTGCTCGGAGCGGCCGCGACCTGGTTCGCCGGCAAGCGGTACCGCGCCTCGACTCGCCGCGGCGCGCCCCACTCCTAGCCTGAAGCGTCGGGCTACTTCGGCTCCCTGAGCGTCTCCTTCGCGATGAACGGCACGCCGTTCGTCATCCACCCCGGCGCTGGCGCGCCGCGCAGGTGGTGGTCGAAGAACTGGAAATAGCGGATCGTGAGATCCTTGCGATTGGCGAGCCCGCGCAGGCCGTGCCCCTCACCCGGGTAGGCGAGCATCACCGCCGACTTGCCGTTGTAGCGCAGCGCGTTGTAGAAATTCATGCCTTCGCTGAAGCTCACCGTCGGGTCGGCGGTGCCATGCATGATCAGGAACGGTGCCTTCGCCTCGGGCGCATGCGTGAGCGCCGACTCGAAGCGGAATCGCTCCGGCTGCTCCCACGGCGAGAAGCCCCAGCGCCCCTGGCCGAACAGGTAGTAGTCGTTGCCGTTCTGGCCGCTGCCGCCCGTCACCTGATAGCTCCAGCCCCAGCTCTGCGAGAAGTCCGACGTGAGGTCGGTGACGCCGGCGCCCATGCCCACCGCAGCGAAGAGCCGCGAGCGCGTGCCGATGAAGGCCGCGCCCTCGCCACCGTAGCTGTGCCCGTGCACGCCGATCCGCGTCGCGTCCACGTAGCCCATCGTGATCACCTTGCGCGTGGCCGCCTCGACCGCGTCGAGCATGTCGCTGTGCGACGAGCCGGTGTGGAAGTGCACGTCGGGCAGCATCGTCGCGTAGCCGCGACTCACCGCCTCGACCGGCATCCCGCCCATCCCCGTGAGATACGACGGCATCGGGTAGCGATGCATCGTCTGCGAGTTCTTCTCGTAGAAGGTCACCAGCATCGGCAGCTTCTGCCCGCTCACATAGTCGTCCGGCAGCGCGAGGATGCCCTGCAGCTTCACGCCGCGGCGCGTGGTGTAGTCGAACAGCACGCGGCGGCCCCAGCGATACTCCGCCTGCTGGGGATTCACGTCGCTGATCCGCCGCGCGTTCGCGAAGTCGCTCCCCGCGAGGCGCAGGTCGGGGAACTCGGCGAAGGTCTGCCGCGTGAACAGCACGAGATCGGCGTCGCGCGCCTTCACCGGCACGTTGTACGCCGCGTCATCGTACGCGAGCGCGCGCAGCTCGCTGCCGGCGAGCCGATAATAGCCGGCCTTCTTGGTGTACTCGCCGTACGCGGAGAGCGTGATCGGACGGCTCAGGTCGTACTCCCTCGCGACGCGCGCGGCCCGGCGAACGGTGGAGTCGATCGGCTCGAGACGGATCGGACGCAGCTCGATCTCATCGCGTTCGCCTGCGCCGCCGGTGAGATCGCGCGCGCGCGCGTTCGCCGCGAACGGCAGGAACCAGAGGTCGAAGCGCGCGGGCACGATCACACCGCTGCCGTCCGCTGCGTAGCCGGCGATGCCGTACGACGGACGCGGGCCCGGATAGTCGTACTCGGTGTCCACGAAGCTCGGCGCGCCCGCCGCGAGCGAACGCGTGGAGCCCGCCGCGAGGTCGTACGCCTGCCACGCCGCGTCCTTCCAGTAGAGGAAGAAGCGTCCGTCGGTGGAGATCCCGCCCACGTGCTGCCCGGTGAGCTGGCCGGTGAGCATCCGCGTGCGCTCACCGGTGCGCGTGTTCACGCGGTAGAAGTCGGCGGCGGGGCGCTTGTGGTCGGAGATGTACGCGCGCGGGTCGCGACCGACCGCCCACTCACCGGCGAGCGGCAGCTCGAGTTCGCGCATGGACGAGTCCGAGAGCGTGATGTAGCGCGCCCCCGCGACGTCGAACGCCTGACGAAAGGTCCGGTTGCGGTCCGCGTCGGCTTGGATCATCTGCTGTGACTGGATCCGCTCGTCCTGCGTGCGCCAGATGTCCACGTCGGCGAGCGAGTCGGTGCTGCGGCGGCGGCCCGTGTCGGGGGCGGCGGTCTGCGGCATCGTCGCGAGGAAGACGCGCGACGCATCGTCGCTCCACAGGAGCGTCGCGCGCTCGGTGATCACGGATCCCTGCGGGAACCCGGCGGCGGTCGCGGGATCGAGCACCGCCGGCGAGCGGCCCGCGGCGACGTCGGGGAACACCAGCAGACGGTTGGTGCGCTCACGCATCTTCTCGACCTCGCGGCCCTTGAGCACGGCGATGCCGGTGCCGCGGTCGTTCCAGGTGATGCGGCTGTAGCGCAGCGTGTCCACGTCAAGCGGTTCGACGCGACCACTCGCCAGCGTCACGAGATAGAGGCCGTTCACGTCGCGCACCGCGGCGTCGACCACGTACGCGAGCCGGTCGCCCGGGGCGTCGAACGCGATCTCCGAGACGCTGCCGAGGAAGAGCGAGCGGTCGGTGGAGAGTTCGTGCACAACGGCGTCGAGGCCGCGAGGCGCGTTCGACACGGCCGCGGCTGCACCGCCTCCAGAGGCACCGCCCGGCGCGCCGCCGGGCGCACCCGCGCCGACGGCTCCGCTCGCGCCCGCCGCCCGCCGGCGCAGCACCACGTACTTGCCGTCGGGTGAGAAGGTCGCGCTCTGCATCTCCCGCCAGACCTGCACGCGGCCGGTCGCGAGTTCGCGCAGTTCCCAAGTGCGCGTGGGTTGACCGGCGGCGGCGCGAGCGGCGGACGCAGGCGCGGCAACCGCGGCGCCTGCGGAATCGGCGCGCGCAGCAGGCCGCTTCGCCGGCGTCTCCACGAGATACGTGATCCACCTGCCGTCAGGCGAGAAGCTCGCCTGCGACGCATCGGCGATCTCGGTCTCGGCGCCGCTCTCCACATTGCGGAGCCGCAGCACCGGCTTCGCGTCGGGCGCGAGGGTGTTCGCCTGCCGCACGCCATACGCGACCCATTTGCCGTCGGACGAGAGTTGCGCCGCGTCGATCGTGCGCCAACGCGTGTAGTCGTCGAAGCCGAGGATCTTCCTGCCGCCGCTGACGGGGGTGCCCTGCGCCTGCGAGAGCGCGGGAGTGGCGAGCGTGAGCAGCAAGGCGGTGAGAAGTCGGACGAGTCGCATGATGCGGGGGCCGGAGAGGAGTCTCGCAAGGAGACCGGTAAGGAGCGCGCGGCGAAAGAGAGCCGCGCGATGCGGAAAGGTCAAACGCCGCCCCGTGCGCCGTCCGTGCCACACCGCGTGCCGCTGGCGGATCGACCGGCACAGTGATACCTCCGCCCGACGCCCGGCCAGCGCAGCACGCTCGAGCTCCGGCCGCGGCGAAGTGAACGTCTTCGGCGGCGCGTCGTCGCGCGGCACGTTCATCGTGAATCAGGTGCTCTGCGGCTGCGCGGCCTACCGCACGCAGATCTTCCTCTACCTCAAGGCCTGCGGCAACAGCGAGCTCACGGCGCTGAGTCTCTGGGCCGGAATGGACGCACCACCAAAGGCCTGAGCGCGAGCAGTCCCACCACGATCGCGCCGGCGAGCACGCCGGCGAGCGCCTCGAGTGCGAGTCCCACCGTCGTCCCGAGCGCCGGCGTGATCGCGGCCGCATCCTCCGCGTGGTGCGTGATCGCATGCTCGAGCCACGGGATCCCGTGCACGAGGATGCTCCCGCCCACCATGAACATCGCCGCCGTGCCGACGATCGAGAGCGTCTTCATCAGGTACGGCGCCGTCCGCAGGATCCCCGCGCCGAACGCCTTCGCCATGCCGGTGCCGCGATGCAGTCGCAGGCCGAGGTCGTCGAGCTTCACGATCCCCGCGACGAGTCCGTAGACGAGCACCGTGATCAGGATCGCGATCGCGCTCAGCGCGACGATCTGCTGCTCGATCGGCGCCGTCGCCATGGTACCGAGCGCGATCACGATGATCTCGGCCGAGAGGATGAAGTCGGTGCGGATCGCGCCCTTGATCCGGTCCCTCTCGAGCGCGACGAGGTCCACTTCCTCGTTCACGAGCGCCTCGCGCAGCGCCGCACGATGCGCCTCGTCCTCCTTCGCGTGCAGGAACTTGTGCGCGATCTTCTCGAACCCCTCGTAACAGAGGAACAGGCCACCGATCATCAGGAGAGGCACGATCATACGGGGCGCGAACGCGCTGATCAGCAGCGCCGCCGGCACGAGGATCGCCTTGTTGACGAACGAGCCCTTCGTGACCGCCCACACCACCGGCAGCTCGCGGTCGGCATGGAAGCCCGTCACCTGCTCGGCGTTGAGCGCGAGGTCGTCGCCGACCACGCCGCTCGTCTTCTTGACCGCGACCTTGCTGAGCAGGGCGACGTCGTCGAGCAGTGTCGTGATGTCGTCCAGCAGCGCGAGCAGGCTCGAGGCCATGAAGGGGCGGTCTCCGGACAGGGATGGGCTTGCGGCGGCCGTGCACCCGCAACTTACTGAATGCGAGTGCGAATCGGACGGTTCGCGATCGCCCTCGCTCCCTTCACCAGGTCCGCGCCA
Source organism: Gemmatimonadota bacterium (assembly GCA_043748515.1). Classification (GTDB taxonomy): domain Bacteria; phylum Gemmatimonadota; class Gemmatimonadetes; order Gemmatimonadales; family Gemmatimonadaceae; genus Pseudogemmatithrix. The sequence goes on from JAYTNC010000220.1 coordinate 10,949, forward strand.
TGGCCCGCTCCCGCCTCTCCCTCGTCTACCTCGGCGTGAAGTCCTTCGTCGTCGCCCTCGACCGCAAGACAGGGGGCGAGGTCTGGCGCACGCAGCTCCCGGCGAAGTACCGGAGCTCGTCGATGTTCGTGAACATCTTCCGCGACGACGAGGGACTCTTCGCGTCCTGTGCCGGCGAGATCTTCTCGCTCGACCCGCGCACCGGCGAACTCCTCTGGGGCAACGAACTCAAGAAGCTCGGCACCGGCCTCGTCGCGATCGCGTCGGACCTCGGGAGCGGCGGGCAGGCCACCGCAATCGCGCAGGCGCAGCATCAGGCGCAGGCCGCCGCCGCGACCACGGCCGCGACGATGTGAGGCGGGGGTCAGCCGCCGATCAACGGGATCTGCGGCGCCGCGTCACGCGGCAGGACCCCCGTGAGCCGGGGATCCGCGTACACCTCGACCTTCGCCGCGTACGGCGTGAAGCCCGAGCGACGGTAGAAGTCGAGCGCGCCGGGCGAATCGAGCGAGCAGGTGTGGAGCCAGAAGCGCGTCACGGGACGCGACCACACCTGCGCGATGGCGCGGTTCATGAGCCAGCGTCCCGCGCCTAGCCCGACGAGCACCGGCGTCAGGCCGAAGAACCCGAGTTCGCACGCGCCCGGCTCGCGGAAGTCGAGTTCGAGCAACCCCTCGTCGCGCCCGTCGTGCAGGAGCGCGTGGACCTCGATGCGTGGGTCACCGATGACCGCGCTGAGCTCCGCGTCGCTCGACTCGAGGCGCGAGGACCAGAGCCAGTCGGTGCCGACCCGCCGGAAGAGATCCCGGTACCAGTCGAGCGACGGAGACTCCACGCGGCGCAGCGTCCAGGGGGCCGCGCCCCGCTCGGCGCGCGGCGCTGGGCGCGCGAGCATCTCGAGATACGTGACCACCGCGGCGAGGTGGCCGGCTGGAACGTCATGGTAGCCGTCGGGCAGGATCATGGTCGGCGGGACGGAGCGCGGGCGTGGCGGGAGGCGCGGGGTGACCTCCGAGTCTAGTCGGAGTTATCGTCAGGCGTCATCCCACCTCACGCAGGAGCTGCAATGCGTCGTCCGATCCTCCTCGGTCTCCTCTTCGCGGTCCATGCCGTGGCGTTCGCGCCCGCGGCGCAGGCGCAGGCCAGCGCCGTCGCGGAATCCGTCATCCGCCGCTACGGAGGCGGGCAACTGATCACCAACCCCAGCTTCCCCGCCCCCAAGGACCTCGTCTACCGGGTCGTCTGGGACGTGAACGTCGGCCCCGCCAAGCCCGACAGCGTCGTCGACGGCTTCCGCCGCCCCGCGAGCTTCCTGTTGCAGATGGACGACAACGGCGTGCCGCGCAAGAACGTGCACCTCGCGATCATCGTCTATGGCACGGCGGGTCAGTCACTCCTCAACAACGCCGCGTACAAGGCCAAGACCGGCTCCGACAATGCGAGCATCCCGTTGCTCGAAGCGCTGCACGCGACCGGCGTGCGCGTGATCATCTGCGGCGAGTCGATCATCGGCCGCAACATCCCGCGCGACCAGTTGCTGCCGTTCGTCGAGGTCGCGACGACGGCGACGGTCGCGCGCGCGGTGCTCGCCGCGCAGGGCTACGCCACGTTCTGGCCCTGAGTCCCCTCGCATCAGCGCAGCGCCTTCGGCGGAAACAGCCGCCGAGTCCCCCGAGCCGGAGCCGGCATGAAAGGCGAGTTCATGAAGTTCCTGAAGGAGTACGGCGTCGTCGGTCTCGCGATCGGCGTGATCATCGGCTCGAAGGCGGGTGAGTTGGTGAAGGCGATCGTCGACGGACTCCTCATGCCGATCATCGGGCTCGTGCTGCCGAGCGGCGATTGGAAGGAACTCGTGGTCGGCCCGTTCCAGATCGGCCTCGTGCTCGCCGCCCTGATCAACTTCACGATCGTCGCGTTCATCATCTTCATCGTAGCGAAGAAGTTCATGAAGGAAGAGACCGTCACCAAGAAGTGATCCCGCGGCGAGGGGGCGCACCCTGCCCGCCCTCTCGCCGCCGTTCGGCTTTCAGCTTCCATCCTTCCACCTTCATCCGACATCCGATGTCTCTGCGCCCTATCCAGTCCGCGAACCTCCCCCGCCCCGTCGGTCCCTACTCGCCCGGCATGGGCTTCGAGCGACTGCTCTTCGTCTCGGGTCAGGGCGCGACCGATCCGGCCACGGGCCAGCTCGCCGGTGCCGGCGCCGCCGCCCAGACGGAGCAGTGCCTCAAGAACCTGCGCACGATCCTGCAGGCCGGTGGCTCCGATCTCCAGCACGTGATCCGCTGCGGCGTCTTCCTGCTCGACATGACCGAGTTCGAGCAGATGAACGGCGTCTATCAACGGATGTTCGGCGAGCATCGTCCCGCGCGCACGACCATCCAGGCGGCGGCGTTGCCCGGCGAAGGACTGCGCGTGGAGATCGACTGCATCGCGTACGTGCCCTGAGTCGATCGCGCGGACGCAGTTGCATCAGCACGGTGGCACGAAATCGGCCGTAGCGCCGCGTTCGCGCATCGAAACCTGGACGACATCGGCGCTTGTGATGCTCGGGACCAACGCTAATTTTCGCGGACCTCGCGAGGCGACCTCCGTCGTTGCAGCGAATGCGAGGGACACCGCACCGGAGCGTCGTGATGCCCCTCTCCCGTCCTCGCACGGCGCTCGTTCGCGCCGCCGCTCTGCTCTCGCTCGTCGCCTGCACCGGCGGCGGCGAGGGAACTACCGGCCCCGGCGCTCCGACGCTCACGCTGAGCGCCACGTCCGCCGCTCCGGCGACGATCGTCTCAGGCCAACTGAGCGGTCGCACACTGCCCGCCGGTACCGTGACCGCCACGTTCAACGCCCTCGTCGTGCGTGTCACCCGGCTTGACGACAGCAGCTTCGCCTTCGCGGTGCCGGTCGTCGCCCCCGGCGCGTACCCGCTCGTGGTCACGCACCTGAACGGCACGCTCACGGGCACGCTCCAGGTGACCGCCGCGCCCGTCATCGCGAACCCCGGTGCCTACGTCACCTCGGCGATCGACATCGGCGAGGACGCGCTCGACGCGCTGGAGCTCGAGCTGAACGCGGGCGTCGACGATCTGGCCGTCGACTCGACGCTGCGCCGCGAGGACATCGCGCGCATCCGCGTGCTCATCGCCGACGCGCGTTCCAAGGCCGCCGTCGCCTCACCGACGGAGCGCGCGCAGGCCGCGGCCTACCTCGCCGCCAACGCCGGTGCGCTCGGCATCACCGTCAGCGGCGGCGCGTTCCGCGAGAAGTCAGGGATCGTCTCGACGATGCAGGCCGAACTCGGCGCGGGCGCGTGCGTAGACGAGGACGGCGTGGAGTTGAGCGACGCCGAAGAATGCAGCGCGCAGCTCACGACCTTCGGCAACAACGC
>JAYTNC010000221.1:0-2063 GCA_043748515.1 Gemmatimonadota bacterium
ACGCTTCCCGCGCTGATCGGCGAGAGGCTGTCGGCGGCGGCGTAGGCGGCCCGGGCTGCCGCGCCCTGTCCGCTCGCGAAGAGATAGTACCCGACCCGCGCCCAGGCGCCCGCGTCACGGGGACGCAGCGCGAGATACCGCTGGCTGAGGCTCACTGCCTCGTCGAGGTCGCCGCGCGCGTAGGCGGCGGGGATCCGGATGCGCAGCCCTTCGTCGATCGACAGCCGATCGATCTGCGCGAGCGCCCGCCTGAAATGATACGAGGCCTGCGGGACGTCGTTGTTGGAGTTGTAGAACGTGCCGAGTTGTGCGTGGGCCGACGCGAAGTTGGAGTCGAGCGCGACCGCCCGCTCGTACAGGTCGGCGGCGAGCTCCTCGTTGTTGCCACGCGCGGCGTCGAGCCCAGCGGCGTAGTAGTGCAGTGCCGCGAGCGACGAGGTGGCGACATAGGGCAGCGGGACGGCGTCGGCGACGCGGAACGACGCCTCGCCCAGATCGCGGCGCATGGCGGCGGCGAGGCGGTCGATCGCCAAGAGGAGGTCGTCCTCGGCGCCGACGCGGAAGCGACGCGTGGCGAGGATGCGTCCCGAGCCCGCCTCGATGATGCGCGAGATCAGTTCGCGCGCGCCGCCGGACTGGATGACCTCTCCCGCGAGCACGATGCGCACGCCTTCGCGCTGCGCGACGTCACGCGCGAGTTCGACGTCGAGTCGTTCGGTGGTGTCGGGCCGCTCCATCCGGCGCAGCGCGCTCGTCACGCGACCGCGGGGCAGGGGCACGACGTGCGCGGATTGCTGCAGCGCCGCGGCGACGGCGGTCCCGACCGTCCGCGAGAGGAGCGTGTCGCTGGTGTGATTCGTGAACTCGGCGAGGATCACGAACTCGTCGTCCTGCAGTGCCGCCGGCGCGCGCTGCGACCAGATGACGGCGGCGAGCACAGCGACGAAGGTGATCGTCCCGATCGCGAAGTAGCGCCGGCCGGGGCGTGGGACCGCAGCGGCGCTGGTGCGATGTGCGGTCGGAGCCGCCGACGTCATCGTGTCGGGATGCACCATCGCGGCGGCCGGAATCGCGGCAGCAGGAGCAGACGCGACCGGCGCCGGCGGCGCTGTTGCCGGCGGCGCCTTCCGCAATGCTTCGACGCGCCTGAGGACGCCCGCATCCGGCTCGGCGTCGAGTTCGCTCCGGACCCGCGCGGCGTACTGGTCCGCGGCGCGGATCGCGCCGGTGCGGTCACCCCCGACCGCGAGTGCCTCGACGAGCTTGACGACGAGACGGCTGTTGAGTGGGTCGAGCGCGACCGAGCGCTGCCAGGCCGTGACGGCCGAGGCGAGGTCGCCGGCCGGGACGGATTCGGCGATTCGCATGGCTGCCGCCCGTGCCCCGGCCGCCCGGCAGTCGCGCTCGCCATCGGCCCATTCCGAGAACTCGCTGTTGTCCGAAAGATGGAAGCCGTCGAGGAAGCTGCCTTTGTAGAGCTCGACCGCGTCTCTGTCGCGATGTTCGGCGACCGCCGCGTCGAAGGCGGCGACGTCGGAGAGGCACTGGGCGGGGTCGATCCTCAGGGTGCCAGTGCCCTCGACGAGGTCGGCACCGAGCTCGATCCTCATGGAGTAGATGACCTGCGAGAGATTCCGCCGCGCGCGGTCGTCGTCGGCCTCGGGCCAGAGCCGGGCCACGACCTTGTCGCGCGTCAGGCCCGCGGGGCCTGCGGCGGCCAGCGAGGCGAGCAACGCGAGTCGCCTGGGCCCCGGTTGCGGTACCACGCCAGCGGGGCCCTCGAGTTGCGGCGTGCCGAAGAGTTTCAACTTGAACACGGATTCGGCAGTCCGTTGAGGATATGAGTTGAGGCGGCCAGGGTAAGTCGTTGGCTCGCAAGCTCCTGCGTCAGATGATACTGGAATGATAGGCGTCTGAGAAGGGCGCACTAGACTCGCGCGAGTACGACCAGAGCCGATACCGGAGATCCCGGGGCGGAACCCACCCAATGGTCGTGCGACGAGGTCGTCCTGTACCCTCCGGTCCGCACCAGAGTCCGTGCCCCTTTCCTCGCCTTCGTGGCG
>JAYTNC010000222.1:0-1819 GCA_043748515.1 Gemmatimonadota bacterium
GGCGCCGAACCCGCGCCGCCTTGCAACAGCCATTCGCGGCCCGCGAGTCGCAGCGAACGCACGCGTCCACCCTGCGATGGCACGACCTCGATGCGTGCATCGCCGCCTTCGAGCGCGATATACCCCGGATCGTCCGGCGCCGCGCTCGGCGCCGTCACGCCTGCCTCGCCCCGAGGCGTCGGCCGGCGCGGCTCACGTGACCGTCGCCGGGTCCACGCCGCGCGTCGCGAGCACGCGCACCACCGTCTCGCCGATCTTGTTGTTGGGCGTGCTCGCACCCGCCGTGAGGCCGATCCGCACCGCACCCTCCGCGGGCATCCAGCCGCTCGCCACGACCTCCTTCCCCGTCACGAGGTCGCGGTGCCGCACCTCGCCGGTCGCCGGGTCGATGCCGAGCGCGTCCTCGATGTGATACGTGCGCACCCGCTCCGCGCAGAGCGCGGCGAGCGAGATCGTGTTGCTCGAGTTGTACCCGCCGACGACGAGCATCACGTCGAGCGGCTCGAGCAGCAGCGCATTCACCGCGTCCTGCCGGTCCTGCGTCGCGCTGCAGATCGTGTCGAAGGTGCGGAAGTGCGCGGCGCGGTGGCTCTCGCCATGCATGCGCGCCATCGCCTGTCCCACCGCCTCGCCGATCGCGAGCGACTCGCGCGCGAGCATCGTCGTCTGGTTGGCGACGCCGACGCGGCGCAGGTGCACGTCGGGATCGAAGGCCGGGCTGGCCGCGTGGGCGTACTTCGCCAGGAAGGCGTCGCGCCCGCCGGGGAACACCCCTTCGATGTACGCGATCACGTCCTCGGCCTGCGCCATGTCGCGCACCACCAGGTACGCGCCCCCGGCATACTTCTCCACCTGCGACGCCGTCGCCCGCGTCTCCTCGTGGTAGTACTTGCCGTGGATCAGCGAGGTGTAGCCGTCCTTCGCGTAGGTGTCCACGCGCTTCCAGACGTTGAGCACCGAGCCGCAGGTCGTGTCGACCATGACGCAGCCCTTGGCCCGGAGCGTCTCGAAGTCGTGGATCGTCACGCCGAAGGCGGGGAGGATCACCACGTCGTCCGGCTGCACCGCCGTGTAGTCGAAGCCCGTGTCGCTCGGCTTGAGGAAGACGATCCCCATCTCCTTGAGCTTCGCATTCACGTGCGGGTTGTGGATGATCTCGCCCGCGAGATAGATCCGCCGCTCCTGGAACTTGGCGCGCGTCTGGTACGCGTACTCGACCGCCCGCTCCACGCCGTAGCAGAAGCCGAACTCCTTCGCGAGGCGTATGGTGACCGGGCCCGCCACCAGCGTGTGGTCGCGGGCGCGCATCAGGTCGACCAGCGAGCCGTCGTAGTCGGCGGTGAGGGTGTCCTGGACCTCGGTCTTGAGGCCGAACCCTTTTCGGAAGTATGTGGACTCGGGAGCCATGGGGCGAAAGATAAGGCTGTGGGAGAGGGGACGCTGGCGGGCGCGCCGCTCGCGCCGGAGGCCCCCCGGGCGTAACTTCGCCCGATGAACGACCACTTCGACCTCTGCGTCATCGGCAGCGGACCGGCCGGCGAGAAGGGCGCCGCCCAGGCCGCGTATTTCGGCAAGAAGGTCTGTCTGGTCGAACGCTCGCCGAAGCCCGGTGGTGCCGCGGTGAACACCGGCACACTGCCCTCCAAGACCCTCCGCGAGACCGCGCTCTACTTCAGCGGCCTCCGCCAGCACGGGCTCTACGGCGTCGACTATCGCGTGAAGTCCGACATCACCGTCGGCGATTTCATGTTCCGCGAGCGCGCCGTGGTCGAGTCCGCCTGGGAACTCATCGAGCAGAACCTCGAGCGCCACCACATCG
>JAYTNC010000223.1:0-2208 GCA_043748515.1 Gemmatimonadota bacterium
TATGGCCTCACCAAGGGGCAGTTCTCCGCCTCGGCAGACATCGGCAGCACCAGCAAGAAGGGCGAGGCCAACGAGCAGCCGCCGATCGACCCGGTGCTCCTCGCCCTCACGCTCGGAGCGACTTTCGTCGCGCGATCGTTCTCGGGCGACAAGAAGCAGCTCGTGCCGATCCTCAAGGCGGGCATCGCGCACAAGGGGCTCGCGCTCATCGACGTGATCTCGCCGTGCGTGACGTTCAACGATCACGAGGGCTCCACCAAGAGCTATCAGTACACGCGCGACCACGAGATCGAGGCGGTGCACACCGACTTCGTGCCGCTCACGCGGGAGATCACCGTGCCCGAGACGGACGACGAAGTCCGCACGGTGGTGATGCATGACGGCGGCAGCGTGCGGCTGCGCTCGACCACGCCCGACTACGATCCGACCGATCGCGAATCGGCGTACGCGCACGTGCGCGCCTGCCAGAAGCGGCACGAGGTCGCGACGGGGTTGCTGTTCGTCGACGAGACCGGGAAGGACATGCACGATCACCTCAGGACCGTGCCGACGCCGCTGATCGACATCCCCTTCGAGCAGCTCTGCCCCGGCAGGGGCGCGCTCGACAAGCTCATGGAGCGCTACCGTTAGCGTGCGGCGCGCGAGGCGGGCGATCGGGGCGGCCACACTCGTGGCCGCCCTGTTCGCGAATTGTTCGGAGTCCACCGCCCCCGAGCGGATCGCCTCCATCGCAGTCACCGGCACGAGCACCACGCTCCTCGCCGGACCCGGGGGCGGCCAATCCGTACAGCTGAGCGCACGGGCGCTCACCACGGGCGGGCGCGAGCGGCAAGGCGTGACCTTCACCTGGTCCTCGGACAACGTCGCGGTCGCGACCGTTTCCGGATCCGGTTCGGTGGTCGCCGTGAACGTCGGCGCGACGTCGATCCGCGCGACCAGCGGCGGCGTATCCGGCACGTTCGCGCTCACCGTCCTCGCCGTGCCCGTCCGCTCGCTCACGCTGACCGTGGACAGCCTGTCGCTCACCACGGGGCCGCTGGCGCGAGAGACGCGGCAACTGCTCGCCGAACTGCGGGACTCGACCGGCGCGCTCATCGTGGGACGACCCATCAACTGGTCGAGCACCGTGCCGGGCGTGGCGACCGTCTCTCCCAGCGGCCTCGTGACGGCGATCACCGGCGGCATGGCGCTCGTGGTCGCGCTGAGCGAAGGTCGCGCCGACACGGCCACGGTCGCGGTCTCGCAGGTCGACACGCTGCCCTCGACCGCCGACGTCTCGATCATCGGCGCACAGTGGACGCAGGGCGTGCAGGACGACGCCGGCGCGATCCCGATCGTGCGGAATGGCCGAAGCGCCGTGCTCAACGTGCTGCTGACGGCCACCCAGTCGATCGCGGCTCCCTCGACCGTCGTGTTGCGGCTTTTCGATGTGAATGGCACGCTCGTGCGCGCCGACACCGCGAGCGTGGTCGTACCGCCGGCGTACACTCCGTTGATGGCGTTCCCCTCCGTGCAGTTCCTCGTGCCCGCGAGCGCGCTGCAGGCTGGACGCCGCTGGCAGGTGGTGCGAGACCCGGCCGGCGCGTTGCGCGACAGTTCTGCCGCGAACGACCGCTTTCCTCGCGGTGCCCCGATCGCGCTCGCCCTCGTCGACGTGCCAGTCCTCCGCGTCCGGTTCATCCCGATCGTGCTCACGTCGCACAACAACGCCACGGGCAACGTCACCCCCGGCTCGCTCAGCGAGTACATGCGCATCGTGCGCGCGCTCCATCCGCATGGCGCGCTTGACGTGAGCATCGGGAACCCGCTGCCGAGCACGCAGTCCTTCGGGACCGCGCCGACGGGCGGCGCCTCGGGCTTCTGGAGCGGACTGCTCGCCGAGATCGACGTGGCGCGCGTCGCCGATCCACAGTTCGCCGACGCGCACTGGATCGGCGTCGTGGCGCCGCCGTTCGGATTCAACTTCAGCACGTTCGGCGGCTTCGGCTATGTCCCCGCGAACGGCGCGTCGTCCGGACCCTTCACGCGCACGACGGCGCTGGTCAACGTGGGCTGGTTCAGCCGCGAGTCGGCGACCCGCGAACTCGTCGCCCACGAACTCGGGCACAACTTCGGCAGGCGCCACGCGCCCTGCGGCAACGCGGGAAGTCCCGACCTGCAGTATCCGATCGCGAATGGATCCATCGGCGACGGCGGTCACGACGTGCA
>JAYTNC010000224.1:0-8254 GCA_043748515.1 Gemmatimonadota bacterium
GCGCCCATCTCGAGCCCGAGGAAGTCCTTCACCTGCGACGAGAAGATGATCAGCGCGATCCCGCTCGTGAATCCGATCACGACCGGATGCGGGATGAACTTGATCGCCGCGCCGAATCGCAGGAGGCCCATCGCGACGAGGATCACGCCGGCCATGAGCGTCGCGACGATCAGCCCGTCCACGCCGAACTGCTGCACGATCCCGTAGACGATGACCACGAACGCGCCGGTGGGCCCACCGATCTGCACGCGCGAGCCGCCGAGCGCCGAGATGAGGAAGCCGGCGACGATCGCCGTCCAGATGCCGCGCTCGGGGGTGACGCCGCTCGCGATCGCGAAGGCGATGGCGAGCGGCAGCGCGACGATGCCGACGATGATGCCGGCGGTGACATCCGCGCGGAGCGAATCGCGCGTGTAGCCCTTGAGCGTGGTGAAGAGTTCGGGTCTGAACATCCCTCAGCCTCCGCCGCGCATCGGGGCGGTCATGCGGCCACGCGTGTCACGCCGAGCGCTTTGCGCACCGCCGGCGCCACGACGGTGCCGTAAAGCTCGATCGCGCGCAGCATCTGGTCGTGCGGCATCGTCCCTACGCTGAACTGGATCAGTGCGCGCGTGTGGCCGAACAGTTCGTGCTCCCAGAGGATCTTGTCGATCACCTGCGGTGGGTCTCCGACGAAGAGCGCGCCCTTCCGTGAGATCTCGGCGTCGAACTGCCGGCGCGTCGGCGGCGGCCAGCCGCGTTCGCGGCCGATCTTGCCCATCTGCGCGAGGTAGGGCGGGAAGGCCGCCTCGGCCGCCGCTCCCGGCGTGTCGGCGATGAAGCCGTGCGAGTTGATGCTCACCTGCAGCTGCGCCGCATCGTGCCCGACCTTCGCCCAGGTCTCGCGATAGAGATCGACGAACGGCTTGAACCGTTCCGGCGACCCGCCGATGATCGCGAGCGCCATCGGCACGCCGAGCGTGGCCGCGCGCACGACCGATTGCGGCGTGCCGCCCACGGCGATCCAGAGCGGGATCGGACTCTGCACCGGACGCGGATAGACCGGCTGGTCGTCGAGCGGCGCGCGATGCTGCCCCTTCCACGTGACGCGCTCGCCGGCGCGGAGCTTCATGAGCAGCTCGAGCTTCTCGGTGAAGAGCGTGTCGTAGTCGTGCAGGTCATAGCCGAAGAGCGGGAACGACTCGATGAACGACCCGCGCCCCGCCATGATCTCGGCGCGGCCGTGGCTGAGCAGGTCGACGGTCGAGTACTCCTGGAAGACGCGCACGGGATCGTCGGAGCTGAGCACCGTGACCGCGCTCGTGAGGCGGATGCGCTTGCTGCGCATCGCCGCGGCAGCGAGCACCACCGCCGGCGTGGAGACCACATAGTCGGCGCGGTGGTGCTCGCCGATCCCGAAGACGTCGAGCCCGACCTCGTCGGCGAGGGCGACCTCTTCCATGAGGTTCGCGAGGCGTTGTTCGGGTGTGATCAGCTGGCCGGACTTCGCGTCCGGCGTGGCTTCCGCGAAGGTGTAGATGCCGAGTTCCATGATGTTGAATCCTAATCCGTCTCCTCGGAACGGAGTTCCCGCTCCTTCACGAGCGACCAGAGCGCCGGGATCACGAGCAGCGTGAGCAGCGTGCTGGTCACCATCCCACCGATCATCGGCACGGCGATCCGCTTCATCATGCTCACGCCGGCGCCGGTCCCCCAGAGGATCGGCAGCAATCCGAGCATCGTCGACGCGACCGTCATCATCTTGGGCCGAACGCGCTCCACGGCACCCTCCATGACCGCCGCGTGCACGTCACTCGCGTCCGGCGTCGGGTTCAGGACGCGCCGCGCCTTCCACGCCTGCTCCAGGTAGACGAGCATCACCACGCCGGTCTCCGCCGCAACGCCGGCGAGCGCGAGGAAGCCGATCGTCACGGCCACCGACCAGTCGTAGTCGAGCGCCCAGAGCATCCAGACCCCGCCGATGAGCGTGAACGGGATCGAGAGCATGACGATGAGCGTGTCGCGGATGGTGCGGAAGTTGAGGTAGAGCAACAGGAAGACGAGCGCGAGCGTCGCCGGCACCACGAGCCGCATCCGCGCCTTCGCGCGCTCCATGTACTCGTACTGCCCGCTCCACGCGATGGTGTATCCCTGCGGCAGTACCATCGCCGCACTCACCATCCGCTTCGCTTCCTCCACGTAACCACCCACGTCGCGCTCGCCCGGATCGATGAACACCCAGGCGGACGGGATCGCGTCCTCGGTGCGCACGACCATCGGTCCCGCGCTCAGCTTGATCGTCGCCACCTGACCCAGCGGGACCTGCGCCTGGCCGGCGCGCGTCGCGGACGGCATCGCCGCGGACATCGCGCCGCCGGGAGCCTCCGCGCTCCGCGCATGCGCGACCGGCACGAGCACCGACGCCAGCCGCTCCGGTGTGTCGCGCAGTTCCTGTGGATACCGCACGCGCACGCCATAGCGTTCGCGGCCCTCCACCGTCTGCGTGATCGTCATCCCGCCGATCGCGGTGGCGATCACCATCTGGATGTCGCCGACATTCAGTCCGTGACGTGCCGCGGCGGCGCGGTCGATCTCGATGTCGAGGTAGTAGCCCGACTGCGCCCGCTCGGCGAAGACGCTGCGCGTGCCGGGCACCATGCGGATGTGTCCCTCGAGCTCGCGCCCCAGCCGTTCGAGCTCCGCGAGATCGGGTCCGAAGATCTTGAGGCCCACCGGCGTACGGATCCCGGTCGCCAGCATGTCGATGCGGCCCTTGATCGGCATCGTCCATGCGTTCGTCACCCCCGGCAACCTCACTGCGGCATCCATCTCGGCGATCAGCTTCTCGTACGTCATCCCCGGCCGCCACTCGTGCTTCGGTCTGAGGGAGATCGTCGTCTCCGCCATGTCGAGGCCGGCCGGATCGGTCGCGGTCTCGGCGCGCCCCGCCTTGCCCCAGACCGTCGTGACCTCGGGAAAGGCGCGCAGGATCGCGTCCTGCTGCCGCAACAACTCGCGCGCGCGCGCCACGCTGATGCCGGGCAGCGTCGTCGGCATGAAGAGGATCGTGCCTTCCTCGAGCGGCGGCATGAACTCGCTGCCGACGCGCTGGAATGGTATCCACGTGAGGATCAACGCGACCGCCGACGCCGAGATCACCGGCCACCGGTGCCGCTGCACCCAGCCGAGCACCGGCCGGTAGATGAAGATCATCCCGCGGCTGATCGGGTTGCGCAGCTCGCGCTTGATCCGGCCGCGCACGAAGAACCGCATCAACACCGGCACGAGCACGATGCTCAGCACGCTCGCCGCGGCCATCGCGAAGGTCTTGGTGAGCGCGAGCGGCGTGAAGAGCCGCCCCTCCTGCCCCTCGAGCGTGAAGACGGGGATGAACGAGACGGTGATGATGAGTAGCGAGTAGAACAGCGCCGGCCCCACCTCCGAAGCCGACGCGATCACGATGTCGCGGAGTTCGGCCGCGCTCAGCGTCCGCGTGTCGAGCACATCCTCCCCGACGGGGATCCGTCGCTCGAGATGCTTGTGCATGTTCTCGACCATCACGATCGCCGCGTCCACCATCTCGCCGATCGCGATCGCGATGCCGCCGAGCGACATGATGTCGGCGCGGATCCCGATCGCGCGCAGCCCGATGAACGCGACGAGCAGGCTGAGCGGCAGCATGATCACCGCCACGAGCGCCGAGCGCACGTGCAGCAGGAAGAGCACGCAGATGAGCGCGACGATGACGAACTCCTCCACGAGCGTCTTGCGCAGCGCGCCGACGGCCTCCTCGATCAGTCCGCTGCGGTCATAGACCGTGCGCACCACCACGCCGGGCGGCAGTCCGCCCTGCACCTCCGCGAGTTTTGCCTTCACCGCGCGGATGGTCGTGAGCGCATTCTCCCCCGACCGCATCACGACGATCCCGCCGACGGCGTCGCCGCGGCCGTCGAGGTCGGTGATGCCGCGCCGCACGGCGGGCCCCACGCTCACGCGGCCCAGTTCGGCCACGCGCACCGGCGTGCCGCCGGCCGATGCGGTCACGACGACCTCCTCGATGTCGCGCACGTCCCGCAGGTACCCGAGCCCGCGGACCATGTACTCGCGCTCCGAGAGCTCCAGCACCATCGCACCGACGTCGGCGTTGGCGTTCTGCACGGCCGCGATCACCTGCGGCACCGAGACGCCATAGGCGAGGAGCCGCGCCGGATCGAGATCGATCTGGTACTGCTTCTCGAATCCGCCGACGCTCGCGACCTCAGCGACGCCGGGGACGGAGGTGAGCGCGTAGCGCAGATACCAGTCCTGCACCCCGCGCAGCTGCGCGAGGTCGAGACGGCCGGAGGTGTCCTCGAGCGCGTACTGGAAGACCCAGCCGAGGCCCGTCGCGTCGGGCCCGAGCGTGGGCGAGGCACCAGCCGGCAGCTTGCCGCGCAGACCGCTCAGCGTCTCGAGCACGCGACTGCGTGCCCAGTAGAGATCGGTGCCGTCGGCGAAGATCACATAGACGAACGACACGCCGAAGAACGAGTAGCCGCGCACCGTGCGCGCGCCGGGCACCTTGAGCAGTTCGGCGGCGATGGGATACGTGACCTGGTCCTCGACGATCCGGGGTGCCTGCTCCCCGAGATCCGTCTGCACGATGACCTGCACGTCGGAGAGATCGGGCAGCGCCTCGAGCGGCGTCGCGCGGATCGCGACCACGCCGCCGACCGCGAGCATCGCCGCCACGAAGAGCACGATGACCGGATTGTCGACCGACCAGACGATGAGACGACGGAGCATCAGGTCACCTCGGCGCGCGCTTGGCCGGCGCGCTGGTCGGAGGGGTCGTGATCTCCATCCCCGGCATGTCGCCCATGCCGCCGAGCGCGGTGCGGAGGTTCGACTCCGCGTCGACGAGGAAGGTCGCCGATGACACGACGGTCTCACCCGCCACGACACCGCTCAGGATCTCCGTGCGGTCGTCGGTACTCGCGCCGACCTTCACCTCGCGCGGCGCGATGCTGCCGTCGGCGGCCCGCACGAACACCAGCGCGCGCTCACCGGTCGAGAGCACCGCGGAGCGCGGCACGCTCAGCGCTGACGCGCGACGCGCGCCCGCGATGATCAGCGTGGCGAACATGCCCGGTTTGAGCCGACGATCCGCGTTGTCGAACGCGATGCGCACGCGCGCGGTGCGCGTCTCGGTCGAGAGCGTCGGGTAGACGAGCGCGACGCGGCCCGTGCGCGACGCGCCCGGGATCGCATCGAAGGTCGCGACCGCCGACTGGCCGACCGCGATCGCACGGAGGTCCTGCTCGTAGACGTCGCCCTCCACCCAGACCTGCGAAAGGTCGGCGATGCGATACAGCACGTCGCCGGCCATCACGCGCTGGCCTTCGACGACGCTCTTCTCGAGCACCTCCCCCGAAGCCGACGCGCGCGGCGTGATGGTGCGCGCGACCTCTCCGGTGCGCTCGAGCCTCGCGATCTCGTCCTCCGGCACGTCCCACAGCGACAGCCGGCGTCGGGCCGAGGCGACCAGTTCCGTCGCGTCGCTGCGTGCTCGGCCTTCGGCGGCCCCGAGCTGATCGGCGAGTCGGCGTGCGAGCAGCAGTTCCTCCTGCGCGCTCACCACCATCGGCGAGTACACGTCCATGAGCGGATCGCCAACCCGCACCGTCTGGCCCGTGCGATCGACCCGCAGACGCTCCACCCAGCCGTCGAAGCGCAGCGTGATGGCATGCACGCGCGACTCGTCCACCACCACCTGTCCGAGCGTGCGCACCTCGGTCGAGATCGCGCCCGCGGTCACCGGCGCGAACGTCACGCCGATGCGACGCGCCTGGTCCGCCGTGAGCGAGATCGGTGCCTCGGTGTCCGTCGCCCCGCCCGCCATCGCCGCGTGATCGTGACCGTTGGCCGCCGGAGCGGTGACTGGTGCGGTGCCCTGCCCTTCGCCCGGCGCACGCGTGAACCACCAGGCGGCCAGCAAGGCCGCCAGCGGAAGGGCGACAAGGAGCGCGCCACGCGACAGGCGCCGCACCGTCGGGACCTCGTTCATCTCGTTCATGATCACTCGCCTCCGTTTCGGTTCGCGGCCGTGAGCAGCGGCCGGTCGAGCAGCATCTCCAGTTCGATCCACGCGGTCGCCTGCGCCGCATCGAGCGCGACGAGCTCCTGACGGTATCGGTTCACGGTCATGCGATTCTCCACGACGGTCATGAAATCCACGGTGCTCGCGCGATACGCGACGAGTGCCGACGCCGCGGCCGCCTCGGCCTGCGGGAGGATCGAGGTCCTGTAGAGCGACGCGAGCCGCCGGCTGCTCACGATCGCGGCATGCATCTCGGCCACGCGCCCGCGCGTCTCGGCGCGCATCGCCCCGAGGTCGGCCTCGGCCATCTCGCGCATCGCGGTCGCCTCGCTGCGCATGGCGAGCTGGCGCGACCTGGCCCAGAGCGGGATCGTCGCGCCGACCATCACGCTGCCCATGCGATCGGTCCCCATCGCACCGGAGCGCTCACCGTACTGGAAACCGACCTGCGGATCGGGCCATCGTTCGCGCGTGGCAAGCCGCAGGTCGGCGGATGCGGCTTCGACATCCGCCACGCCTGCCGCCAGCATCGGACGCGACGCGATCGACATCGCCACCAGCGCCTCCGCCGACAACAACGAGTCGGGGAACGAAGGGAGCGAGGGCACACCCGAGACCGAGTCGATCGGCAGGTCCACCGCGGCGGCGAGTCGCGCGAGCGCCGACTCGCCCATCGTCCGCATGCGGATCACCTCCTCGTCCATGCGCGCGATCTCCACCTGCGCGCGCAGCACATCCACTTGGCGTCCGTCGCCGACGCGGTACATCGACGACGCCACCGCGGCCGCGTCCTCGAGCAGTCGGCGCGTCTCCAGCGCGATCGTCGCCTGATGCTCGGCGCCCCAGCGCTCGACGAAGGCCATCGCGGCGGCGGCGCGCGACGTGAGACGGACCTCGGACACGCGCAGCTCCGCCGCCAGCGTGCGCGAGCGCGCCGCGTCGCCTGCAGCCCTGAGCTTCCCCGGCAGCGGCAGCATCTGCATCACCTGCAGCTGCCGCATGCCGAGCGCCGGATCGGAGCGCAGCTCGGGGAGCATGTAGTTCATCAGGCCCAGTTGCAGTGTGGGGTCGGGAGGGCGCGTGCTGCCCGCGACACGGGCACGCGCGGCGCGCGCGAGCGCGGCGGCGGCGCGGATCCTCGGGCTTCCGCGATCGACCGCGCCGTACACGGCGGCGAGCGACAGTGGATCCGCGCGCGATGCGACGGCAGCGGCGTGTTCCTGGGCCGACGCGAGACCCGGCGTGAGGAGCGATCCGCCGGTCAGCACTGAGACGGAGCACGCGATGAACGTGAACTGACGGAACGCGAGTCCCGTGATGGATGCAGGCATGGAACGATCCCCGTTGCGGAACGCGACCCGCCCGATTGGGGGTCGCCGGCGCGCGCGCGGCGCGCGACCGCCTCAGGTCGCGAGGCGGTCCGAGGAGTTCAGGCTCGGGGCGGTGGCGCGACGAGCGACGGGATCACGTCGCTCGGGCGCGCGTCGTTCAGCGCGACGGGACGCAACGCAGGGATCCGCTCGTCCATCGAGACGCTCATGCTCGTTGCGAGCGCGACGCTCGCGCACGGTGCCAGCATCCGGCACTCGTGGTGGCCCGGCGCGGGCGTGACCGGCTCCTGGTCACCACAGTCGTGTGCCCCGTCGGTGGTGGCAGTGCTCCCGACGCTCGCGGCCGTCGGCATCTCCGGACACTCCGATGTGGCCGCCGACAGCATCGCGATGGCGAGGCTGGCCGCGGCCAACAGCGAGAGGAGTCTCCGGAAGGATCGTCGCATGGTGGGATGAAGTCTCAATAATACTGCCGGAGTCTGGCGCAGGCGACCATCGGGAGAACCGGTCCCTCGTGTAGGCGAACACCTGACGGCTGCCGTCCACGCCGTGGCGGACCCGCGGCCACTGCGTATCACGTGAACCGCGCCCGCCGCAGCCGGAGCGAGTTGCCCACCACGCTCACCGAACTGAACGCCATCGCCGCACTCGCGATCACCGGACTCAGCATGATCCCGAACGCCGGGTAGAGCACGCCCGCCGCCACCGGGATCCCGATCACGTTGTAGACGAAGGCCCAGAAGAGATTCTCCTTCATCGTCCGCATGGTGCGGCGCGAGAGCATGATCGCCTGCGCCGCGGTGCGCAGGTCACCGCGCATCAGCACGACGTCCCCCGCCTCCACCGCGATGTCGGTGCCCGTACC
>JAYTNC010000225.1:0-2541 GCA_043748515.1 Gemmatimonadota bacterium
GCGACACTGCAGCACGTCGCCGGTGGCTCTGGCAACTCGGCAGTCTCGAGGAGCTAACCCACGACAGAGTGGGGGGCCAGCCCAGTCATACTTTCTATGCAAGCGACCATCATTCGCGCGGTGGATGGGTCGGGTGGATGGGTCGGGCTTGCGGGTGTATATGAAATATTGTATACTCCGTCGTGGCCCCTAAAAGCCTCAGCTGGGTCGGGTCCGCTCGGGCCGACATTCAATCGCTCCCACCCGAGGCGCAGCGGCAGTTGGGCTTCGACCTCCGGCTGGTGCAGTTGGGGCAGATGCCTCGCGACTGGAAGCCGATGGCTTCCATCGGGTCCGGTGTCTCGGAGATTCGCGTAGGAGCCGGGGGCGCGTTTCGGCTCATCTACGTAGCGAAGTTTGCCGAGGCGGTCTACGTGTTGCATGTGTTCCAGAAGAAGTCACAAAAGACGTCACCACTCGATCTTGCGCTTGCGCGCGCCCGCTACGCGGCGCTTCGCCGGGCGCGTCAGGAGGGATAGTTCCATGGCCATTCGTATTCAGCGCTCCTCCGGCAACGTGTTCTCGGACATGGGCTTCCCCCGCGAGGAGGCTGCGCACCTGCTTATCCGGACGGATCTGATGATTCAGCTGACGGGGCTCATCGCGGAACACGGTCTCACGCAGAAGCAGGCCGCGAAAGCCCTGGGCGTCACGCAGCCGCGCATCAGCGATCTTGTTCGCGGTCGCATTGAACTCTTCAGCATCGACACGTTGGTGGATATGCTCAGTCGATTGGGCGTTGCGGTGACGCTGAAGACGAAGCGTCGCTCCCGCGTTGCATAACGAAAGTTGGTGCAGACGGCCATGCTATTGTAGCGGCGGCTGCGCCGCCGCATTTTATGGAATGGCCGCAGCACAACTTGACGTTATGCCGACTCCCGCAGATAGCGCATGACAACATTCTTCTAAGCGCGCCGTCCATCCTTGCGGACGTCAGACGTGCACTCCCGCGAGATGTTCTGAGACGCCTCACGAAGAACCCTCCTCTGAAGCCAGCAGCGACTCCGCTGTAGCCACCTCGGTGCCGGCCCTCTCCACGCTAATCGTTCGCCCGGCGCGGGCCTGACTTGCACCAGAGCGCCTGAGCATCGCCCGCTCGTTCACGGAATCATCACGCTTGGCCAGGAGACGGCCGATTGCGGTGGTGTTGAGTTTGAGCTTCCTGCATTGGAAACAGGCATCACGGTCGCGGTACGCTACGCGGCGTAAGGGTTTCCCGGTCTCCGCGCCCAGCCTTGCGGGGTGACAGAGTGGGACCGTCGCGCCTTGGGCTGAAAACCACCCCGAGCTTGCCGGGTCACGGCTACGCCAGTAATTACGGATTACGCCAACCAGCGATCCCCTCTTCTATGCAGCCGGCCCCTCTCCCAGACAACGAAGCCGAACGCCTGCGTGCGCTGGACGCGTACGACATCCTCGACACGCCACCTGAGGCGGATTTTGACGACTTTACCAAGCTCGCATCCGAGATCTGCGGAACGCCGATTTCCATGATTTCCTTGGTGGACGGGGCCCGCCAGTGGTTCAAGAGCCGCGTAGGTCTCGACGCCACTGATACGCCCCGTGAGCTCGCGTTCTGTGCGCACGCGCTACTCGACACGGTCTTGATGGAAGTGCCGGACGCCTCGCGCGACGAGCGCTTTCATGACAACCCCCTTGTGACGGGGAGCCCCGATATCCGCTTCTACGCCGGCGCTCCGCTGGTGACCGCAGACGGCTTTGCCCTCGGTACCCTTTGCGTCATTGACCGGACGCCGCGCACGCTCACCGCGGCCCAGAAGGACGCCTTGGCTGCGCTCGGCCGGCAAGTCGTCCGTCAACTCGAGCATCGCCGACTGACCATCGCACTCCGAGCATCCGAGGCACTGAATCGGGCAGTGCTGGAATCAGCCGTGGACGGCATCACCGTCATCGAGCCGGACGGCTGCATTCGCAGCTGCAATCCCGCCGCCGAACGCATGTTCGGATGGTCGTCGAGTGAGTTGGTCGGAAAGCAGGTGGCAATGCTGCTCCCGAAGCCCCATCGCCCGGCCCTCGCTTCCTACCTCCGAGGTGTGCGTGACGGGGGCGACCCGAAGGCGGTGGCCGGCGGTCGTCGCTTGGAGGGACTGCGACGGGATGGCACCCGATTTCCCATCGAGCTAAGCGTCAGTGAGATGCGAATCGGCAAGCAGCAGCTCTTTGCCGGAACGACGCGAGACATCAGCCGGCGCGTGCAAAACGAGCGGCTGCTGGCGGAGCGCTTGCGGTTGCTGCGGCGCACTGAGGCAATGGCCTCGCTCGGAAGCTGGGAATGGAATCCCGCGACCAACGCGATGAGCTGGTCGGATGAACTCTATCGGCTCCTCGGCCGCCCGCTCACGGTCGAGGCACCGCAACTTGACCTCGCCGTTCAGGTCGTGCATCCGGAAGACCGCCCTCGCGTGGTAGCGGCGCTGCAGCGACTCGTCGCGGAGGACGCGCCGTGCGAGGAAGAGTACCGGATCGTACAACCGGACGGTC
>JAYTNC010000226.1:0-7148 GCA_043748515.1 Gemmatimonadota bacterium
CGGGCGCGCGAGGAGCTCGCGCTCGAGCGGATGCTCGCGCGTCCCGGCGCCATCGAGCGCTGGCTGCCGAGCGTTGCGCGCGTGAGCTCGGTGATGTTCGGCCTGACCATCGGCATCACGGTCCTCGAGATCACTACCGGCTTCAGGGTCCTTTCGCTCTTCGGTGTCAGCGATCTCGCCGGCAGACTGCCGGTGTTCGTCGACGCGACCAACGGCTGGCCGATCCATTCCGGCTCGATCGCGTTGCTCTCGACGGTGACCTCGATCGCCCTCGCGCAGCGCCGCCGCGACATCGACACCGAGTTCTGGTCGCGCCTCTGGCTCGGCCGCGCCGGCAAGTCCCTCTTCGCGTTCGCGCGCAAGCTCATGGGCAAGAAGGTCCCGGTCTCCGCGATGACCCACCGCGCCACCGAACTCTCGCTCGGCATGGCCGCCGAGCAGCTGTTCGAGTCGCTCCCGAAGGCGACGCGCACGGCAGTGGGCGACGTGCCGGCGATCCTCAAGCGATTGCAGGACGACGCGCAGTCGCTGCGCCGCCGCTATGACGATCTGCAGGAAGCGCTCGCCGCCGCCGGCGACGTCGCCGAGTCGGAGGGTTATGCCGACGTGCGATCGGCGCGCGATGAGATCCACTCGCGGCTCGGCGAGGCGGTGGGCGCGCTCGAGACCATCCGTCTCAACCTGCTGCGTCTGCACGCCGGCTCCGCCTCGGTGGAGAGTCTCACGACGCATCTCGGCATCGCGGCCGAGGTGTCGGAGCAGGTCGAGCGGTTGATCGCGGCGCATGAGGAGGTGGACCGCAGTCTGCGGTTCCCGCGGGAGATCGCGACGACGCCGGTGTGATGTGGGATCCGGAATGAAGCACCATCCGCCAGTGCGTCCCCCGGACCCGAGGGCCCGCGCGCTCACCGCACTGCTCGTCGTCGCTGCGCTCGCCTGCCTTGTTGGCGAGTACCTCGAGCTGCGCGCGCTCATCTATGTCGCCAAGCCGCTGGCGACGCTCGCTGCGCTGCTGCTCGCCGCGCTCACGCGCGCGCCGGTCTCGTCGCGCTACCGCGCACTGATCAGCGCCGGCCTCGCGGCCTCGCTCGCGGGCGATGTTCTTCTCATGCTGCCCGGCGACCGCTTCGTCGCCGGACTCGCGAGCTTCCTCGTCGCGCACCTGCTCTACATCGCCGCGTTCGCTTGCGAGAAGGGTGGATTGCGAAATCCGGCCGCGGCGACGACCGTCGGCCTCTTCGCCGTCGCGATGCTCGCGTTCGTCTGGCCCGACCTGGGCGCCATGCGCCTTCCCGTCACCGCGTACGTGGCCGTCATCGCGCTGATGGGCTGGCAGGCCTTCGCGCGCTGGGGCCGCTCGCCAGGCGCTGAACTCGCCGCGCTCGGCGCGATGAGCTTCCTCGTCTCCGACAGCGCGCTGGCGATCGGGCGCTTCCGCAGCGAGTTCACCGGCGGGACGCTGCTGGTGCTCGGGAGCTACTGGCTCGCGCAGTGGCTCATCGCGCGGTCGGTGACGCGCGGATAGCGCGGGCCATCGCGCCCTCACCCGCGCTGTCACCCGCGCCAACAGGTCGGGCGTCGCCGTGGTGCGCGTGCGGCGGCACGAGGAACGGCTCGATCGCCGGGCCGACCGCTGCGCGAAGTCGCCGCGCGAGTGCGGCCCAGGCAGCGCGCAAGAGACTTTCGTCGTGCGCGCTCAGGACACCGTCCTCGCGCTCCGCGACGGCGACCGCGACGGACGCCGCGACGAGGCGCGCAGCCTCGATCGCGTCATCGATCGCGCGATCACGCGGCAGCGCCTCGCCGGTACGCAGCCCGGCATCGGTGAGCACGCGCCGCAGATACTCGTCGCCGCCTGCGACCGCGAGCGAGAACACCCGTCCGATGTCGGCGTCGATCGTCGCGGGCGGCTTGATGCCCGCGCGCGCGAACGGCAGCGCCCAGTTGTCGGAGTCGTAGCGCCCGAGCGGATTCGGCAGCGCGGTCCACACATGCAGCACCCACACGTGGGTCGCCGAGTCCGACTCCTGCGCCGCGCCGACATGCGCGCCGCTCTCGTCGGAGAGGAGGCCGCTGTGCTCGTGCCAGTAGGTCGGCCAGCCGGGCGCGCGCGCCGCCTCGTCACCGCGCGTGGTGATCACGTAACCGGCGCCGAGCAGCGTCGGCCTGCCGTCGATGTCGGCGTATGCGAGGATCGTCGGGCGGTCGGGGTCGATACGCTGCGCGAGCAATGCGCCCGGGTGCAGCCAGTGTTCGCCCATCGACGGGAAGTCGGTCCCGATGCGCCGGTAGCCGGCGGCGATCGCGGCGCGCCGGTCGGCGAAGCGCAGGAGCCGCCGCGCGGTCTCGTCGGCGAGCGAATCGAGAACGGCCCGCCCGTCGACGCTCGTCGTCGCGCTCAGGTGCGCGTGCGCGGTCCTCTCGTCGGGGGCGGGCTCCTGCGGCCCGAGAAAGAGCGCCGCGATCACGAGCGGAATGGTCGCGATCATGGGAGCTCCACGATCGCATCCTGCTTGAGCGTCGCGAGCACCTGCGCCAGAAGCGGATCCGAGAGTCCCTGCGGGAACCGGCTCGAGAGCCGCAGCCGCTCGATCTTCGCGGAGTCGGGGCGCTGCTTCACCTTCACGTCGAACGCGTTGCCGACCTTGTCCACGTTGAGGTATTCGAGCCGGTCCCACGGGATGCGGCGGACGAGATCGGTGCGGATGATCAGCGCCGTCGCGTCCACCGCGAACAGTTCGCCGAAGTGGTGCACCGTGTCGCCGTTGGTGCGGTAGTAGGCGTGGAAGCCGCCCGGTGACGTGGCGCCGTCGATCGTCGACACACGGGTGCCGTAGGTGCAGGCGCCAACGACGGGGAGGATGATGAGGGCCACAAGCAGGAGTCGTCGCATGATGTCGCGCCTCACCGGACGGGGATGGAGGTCGAATAGAAGGCGCGCTCGAACGCGTCCTTCTGCGAGGTCCAGCTCCGGAGCGCCGTGAGCACCGCCGCATCGCCCGGCACGAACGGCTCCGTGCGCTTGGGCGTGGCGAGCCAGCCGGGTCGGATCCACTCGCGATACCAGCCCTGCCACGCGATGAGATATGTCGAAGTCGTATCGCGCGCCGCGGCGGCGTCGGGATGGAACACGAGCGTCATCCGCTGGCCCGGACGGGTCTCGAGGTAGCGCTCGTCGGCCGCGGCGATCGCCGGCACGGCGGCGGCATCGAGCGTGGGACCTGATCCGACCGCCGGCGTCGGCACGATCACCGAGTCGACGGCAAGGGTGGTGTACTCGGGGCGGGTGATCGCGCCGGCCACCCGCACCTCGTCGATGCGCCAGTTGTCGGCGACGAACCGCAACCGTACGCGCGCGCCGGCGGCGTCGGTCCTCGGGCGGGGCAGCACCACCGCGACGTCGCGGTACGCGATCGGCCCGATGTCGCCGAGCCGCGCATGACCCTCGAACGGCTCGTTCGCCGCGAGCGGCACACCGTCGACCGAGAGACGCATGCCCATGGTGCGCACGTACCAGCGGGCGAAGTCGACGGTCTTGCCGATGTGCTGCAGATCGTTGCCGAGGAAGTCGGGTGCATCGCGGCCGCCGAGCATGCCTTCGTACAGCAGCACCGTATTGAGCAACGAGTTGCGCATGCGGAGTACCACGGCGATCGAGTCTCCGGGCGGCAGGTCGGCGACGTCGAGGTCGATCCAGTCATCGAGGTCCCCCTCCTGCGCCGCGCCGACCGTCGCCGGATGCGTAGAGAAGAGCCGACCGTCGCGCTCGGCGAGCGCGGCACGGACGTCGCGCCCGGCGCGGTCCCGCGCCCCGGTCACCCGCGCGAATCCGCTCACCGCGATCGGATGCCCTCCCTGGTCGGGCACCACGCGCGCGCCCGGCGCGTGTCGCACCGCGACCACTTCCACCTGATTGATGAAGTGCGTCTCGAGCGCCTCGTTGCGGAGCTCGAGCCGGAGCACGCCCCTGGCGTCGGGCTGGAGCCGCAGCGCGTCGAGATCGCGATGCTCCATGAGCGGCGAGATCGCGTACGAGAAGCCTTCGGCTTCGAGTTCCAGTCCGCGTGGCGTGTCGGCATAGACCGTCGGGCAGGAGCCGAAGACCGCGACGGCGAGTCCGGCGAGCGCTATCACGCCGATCGCGGTCGCGGCGGCGCTCACGACGAGCGTCGGCGCGACGAGCGTCTTCTCGACGAACGCCTCCACGCCCACGACGCTGTCCATCCGCACCACGCTCGCCGGCACGCTCGTCCCGCTGAGCAGCGCGAAGCGCTGACCGACGCCATCGATCCGATCCGACCGGATCGCGGCGCCGGACTTGAAGACGACGGTGCTGCCGTCGAGCAGGTGGACCTTGAGCGGCGTCTTCACCGAATAGGAGCCGGGCGCCTGGCGCGGATTCACCTCGACGACATCGGGCACGATGAAGTGCTGGACGCAGGCGGCCGTGAGGAGCAGGCCGGGGAGCACGAGACCCGCCAGCACGGCTCGGGTCGTCACGCGGCGGAGGAACGACGGACGGCGGATCATTACGATGGGCTCCAGGGTGAGGCGTTCGCCGAGTACGATGCTTCCGGACCGGGCTGCCACCCATACGTCATCCGACGTAGGCGGTTGGCGTTATTATCTTGGGCGACCCCCACGCCGGAGCCCCGTCATGCTCGACCGCCGTACGTATCTCGTGAAGGAGCGCGTCGCGATGCTGCGCCTCATCGACACCTACGACATCCTCGATCCCGAGACCGGCGCGACGATCGGGATCGCGCAGGAGCGCATCTCTGGCGGCCTGAAGGCGCTGCGGCTGCTCATCAACAAGCGACTGCTCCCCACGACGGTCGTGATCAGCGAGCGCGAGGGCGGCCCCGCCATCCTCACGATCAAGCGCGGCGTCTCGTTCCTCCACGCCGCCGTCCACGTGCTCGACGCGCGCGGCAGCACCATCGGCAGCTTCAAGAGCAAGCTCTTCTCGCTCGGCGGCGCGTTCCGCGTCTTCAACTCGGCCGGGGCCGAGGTCGCGCTGGTGAAGGGCGACTGGAAAGGCTGGAACTTCCAGTTCCTCGAGAACGGCGGTCGCCGGCTCGGCACCGTCACCAAGAAGTGGGCGGGCATCGGGAAGGAGCTCTTCACGTCGGCCGACAACTACGTGATCGCGCTCGAAGCCGAGGGCATGCCGCCGGTCGTCGCGTCGCTGCTGCTCGCCGCCGGCATCGCGATCGACACGGTCTACAAGGAGAAGTAGGCGATGCGCTCCGCGAGAGGAGCCCTGCGAAGGGCCTGCGCCGCGCTCCTGCTCGCCGGCGGCACGCTCCCCGGCGGCACGCTCCAGGCGCAAGGAGCGCTCGTGCTGCAGTCGGACTTCGGCACACGAGACGGCGCCGTCGCGTCCATGAAGGGCGTGGCGATCGGCGTGGACCCGGCGCTGCGCCTCTTCGACCTCACACACGAGATCGCGCCGTTCGACGTCTGGGAAGCGGCGTACCGGCTGCGTCAGGTCGCGTCGTTCTGGCCGCGCGGCACGGTCTTCGTCTCGATCGTCGATCCAGGCGTCGGCACGTCGCGGCTCGCGGTGGTCGCGCGGCTGCGCGGCGAGCGGTACGTGGTGACGCCCGACAACGGGACGCTCACGCTCATCGCCGACGACGTGGAAGAGGTGCGCGAGATCGACGTCACGCGACAGCGGCTCCCCGGCTCGGAGCGATCGCACACCTTTCACGGCCGTGATGTCTTCGCATACGTGGGGGCGCGACTCGCGACCGGACAGTTGCGATTCGAGGACATCGGTGCCGCGCGCGGCACCGCGATGGTGCGGCTCGAGACCATGCCGCCGCGCCGCGCCGGCGAGTCGATCACGGGCATGCTCGCGATGATCGACCGGCCGTTCGGGAATCTCTGGACCAACATCCCGGCGGCGATGCTCGACAGCGCGGGTTGGGCGGTCGGCGACACGCTCAGCGTGCTCGTGTCGCACCTGGGGAACACGCGCGCCTTCACGACGCGCGCGCCGCTCGTCGCGAGCTTCGGCGCGGTGGAAGTGGGGCAGGCGGTGACCTACCTCAACAGCCTGCTCGAGCTTGCCGTCGCGCTCAATCAGGGGAGCTACGCCGAGCGGTTCGGCGTGGGCGCCGGACCGGGATGGACCGTGACGGTGACGCGCGTGGGGCGGGCCATACGGCGTTAGAGAGTGACGCAGGTCACGCGAGATCGAGCGCGCGGAACGGAAAGTGCACATCGTTCTCCTGCGCACCCGGGCGTCCCGGGCGCCTCCTCTCAAGGACGACCCATGTCACTCCGTATCGTGCGGCACGCGTTGCGTTCCGCCCTCCTGGTCCCGCTTGGGCTGCTCGCCGCATGCGAGATCCCGTCCGATCCGCCGATCCTGCAGCAGACGTGGATCATCCCGACCGATTCGATCACCGTCGGCGTGTCGGAGATCCTGCCGGCCAACGTCGCACTCAACGGCGGCGGCACGGCCTTCGTGGTGACGATGCCGTCGCCCGCGGCGCTCAACACGACGCTCGGCGCGCTCTGCGGCCAGGCCGCCTGCCAGTCGGGGACCACGGTGACGGCGCCGATCCCCGCCTTCACGTCGACGGCCGGCGCGCTCGGCACCACCGTCTCCTTCCCGGCCGGCGTCACCGCCGCGACGGTCGCGAGCGGTACGGTGAACCTGTCGATCACGAACAACCTCGGCTTCGATCCGCTGCGTCCCAACGGGGCATCCGCGCCGTTCGGCTCGGTCGCGATCACGCTCACCAGCGGCGCCACGACGGCGACGACGACTTTCACCGGCGCGGTCCGCACACTGGCGAACGGCGCGACGACGCTCTTCGCCGTGCCGGTTCCCACGGGCACCTACACCGGCACCATCGCGGTGTCGGTGGTCTTCGCCGTGCCGGCTGGCGGCTCGGCGTCGCTCAACAGGGCCAACTCGCTGTCGGTCGCCACTTCGGTCCAGAACTTCACCGTCTCGCAGGCGACGGTCGTCGTGAACGCCGATGCGATCAACACCGCGCCGACCGCCTTCGACCTCGAAGGCGTCGACTTCGCCGATCAGGTCGAGAGCGGCGGTCTCATCCTCGACGTGCTCAACCCCTTCACGGCCGCGGCCACGATGAGCGTCGCGATCACGGCGCCGGCACAGAACGGTG
>JAYTNC010000227.1:0-1525 GCA_043748515.1 Gemmatimonadota bacterium
TCACGCCGCGCGCCGCGATCGCATCGGCGAAGGCGCGGAACGGCGCCATCGCGTCGCCGCCGGCGAGCGAGTCGCTGAAGGTGGGGTCGCCGCTGCCGATCACCGCGAGGTCGCCGGTGAGGATCCCGTCGATCGGGTATGCCGCGCCGAGCACACGCGTCTCGAAGCGGAAGTCGGGCCCGAGTTGCGCGAGCGCCGTCGCCCCGGTGAGCAGCTTCTGGTTGGAGGCCGGCATGAAGAGCTTGCCCGCGTTCCGCGAGAAGAGCGTGTCGCCGCTGAGCGGATCGACCACGAGCACGCCCCAGTGCGACGAGCGGAACATCGGGTCGGCGAGCAGGGAATCGGCGAGCGCTGCGAAGACGCGCCGCGCCGACCCGGACGTACCCATCGTGCGCGCGCTGACGGAAGGCGCGGTCGTGACCGATGTGCGCGAAGATGCGCCGGTCGCCGGAGCCGGCGCCGTGGCGACCGGCGCGGCGCATGCCACCCCGACCAGGAGCGAGCCGAGCGCGATCGGGAGACCCGAGAAATTCGAACGGAGCGTGATCATCGCGGTGCGGGAGAGAGGTACTCGCGCTCGACCCAGTCGGCGAGCGCGTCGAGCCAGTGATCGGTGCCGAGATCGAACCGCACACCCGGGAACTCCGCCACCGAGAGGTCGGACACCATCGCGCGCCACGTGCCCGCGTTCTCGGGCGCGTCGCTCCAGAGTGCGGTGGGATGCACCGCCGCCCGGAAGATCTCCACCTTCGGCAACGGGCCGGACTTGTAGCCCTCGCAGAGCACGAGCTCGGCGTCGGAGAGATACCGCGCCGCGATCTCCTCCGGCGCGAGCTCCTGATCCCATCGCATCACGAACGCGAACTTGTCGGGCGACGCCATCGCCACGCGTTCCGCGTTCCCCTCGTGATAGTGACGATAGGTGTCCGTCGCCTCGGGGTCGAGGTTGAACGTGTGCGAGCCATGCTTGAGCGTCATCACGCGTCGGCCGCGCCGCGTGAGCTCGGCGGAGAGTCGCACGGTCAGCGTCGTCTTGCCCGAATGCTTCTTGCCGACGATCGCCAGGAGCGGCGGCACGCGGCGCGCCGCGGTCGCGGACTCAGTCATGCCGCACTCCTGCGCTCCCCAGCGCGATCCCTTCGGCCGCCGCGAGTTCGTCGGGTGAGTTCACGTTCGCGAACAGCCGCGCCGGATCGCCGAAGGCGCGCACCTCGTCGATCCCCAGGCGCACGGTGCGCACCGCATCGTGGAACGCGATCACTCGTCGGTCGCCCGCGTCGAGCGCCGCCGTCACGGCGGGCAGGCAGCGCGCCGAGTACCAGGCGCAGAGCGGCTCCACTCCGCGCCGCGAGCCGTCGCTCTCGGGGAGCACCGCGTCGGCACCGTCACGGGCGCCGCCGAACACGCCGCCGCCCTCGCCGCGCGCGCGCATCGCCCCGAGCAACGACGCGCTCACGAACGGCATGTCCCACGCGACGAGCACGATGTCGCCCTCGGCGTGCGCGAGTGCCGCATGAAGGCCGCC
>JAYTNC010000228.1:0-3710 GCA_043748515.1 Gemmatimonadota bacterium
CCATGCCGACCGCGGCCGCGAGGCCGTTGCAGAGACACTTGCGGCCCTCGGTCTGCTCCACCGTTCCACCTGCGGCGACGAAGTCGTCGACGGGCGCGGCCGCGCAGCGATACACGATCCGTCCGTCGGCGCGACGCGCGGCGGTGCGCAGGTAGCCGAGATCGCAGACGCGCTCGCGCGTGTCGTCGGCCTGTTCGAGCCCCGGGATCTGCACGATCTTGAACGGGAAGCCCGTGGGCGAGGCGCGCGGATCGGTGAAGATGCCGAGTCGGCCCGCGGCGAGATCCTCGAGCACCTGCCGCTTGATCTCGGGCGTGAACCCCGATTCGTCGGCGTAGGCGAACGCGGTGCCGACCTGGATCCCCGCCGCGCCCTGCTCGCGCGCCTGGCGCAGCGCCTGCGGCGTGCCGGTGCCGCCTGCGAGCCAGAAGGGGACGCCGAGATCGCGCATCGCCTCGAGGTCCGCGGCGTCACGCGCGCCGTAGATGGGCTCGCCGCGCTCGTTGAGCTGCATCGCGCCGCGCGGCGGAGCGTTGTGCCCGCCGGCGGTCGCGCCTTCGACGACGAACCCGTCCACCGCGCCGTTCGCCTTGCGCGCGAGCGTGGTGGCGAGCGTGTGCGCCGAGACGATCGCATAGAACTTCGGACGCTCGAGCGGCCGCGGCGCTTCGACATGCTCGGCGGGATCGAAGCGGAGCGCGAGCGGCTCGTCGGCCGGCTGGCCCTCGACATCGAAGCGCAGCGTCGCGACCTCGCCCTTGGCGAGTGCATCGAGCGCGCCCGGGATCTCGCGCGGGATGCCGGCGCCCATGAGCACGACGTCCACGCGCGCGAGCATCGCGCCGTAGAGCGAGGCCAGCGTGGGCATCTGCACCTTGGTGAGCAGGTTGATCCCGACCTGGCCCGTGTGCCCTTCCTTCGCGAGATAGACCTCGACGAAGTTCGCGGCGATCGTCACCTGCTCGCGCAGCGCGCTCACGGCCTGTTTGTACATCGGGAGCACCTTGTACGGCTCGCCCGGCGCGCGTCCCTCGGGCCGGAAGTAGCGCCGCATGATGTCGCGCGCGACGCTGGCGATCGGCAACTGCTCCAACGCGCGGCGCATCGACCCGCCGAGGTCACCGTCCTGCAGGCGCCGAATGAGCACCGTGTCGAGCGCGGTGCCCGAGACGACGCCGAGCTGACCGGCGGACGCGACGGCGCGCGCGAGCCGCCAGTTGGAGACGGCGACGCCCATGCCGCCCTGGATGACGAGCGGGAAGGTGGCAACCGACATGACGAGCTCCGAAGACGGGGGTGAACGGTCGCATCCGGATGGAGCGAAACCAGACAGTCTAGGCGGGCCGGACACCCCGCTCAGTCAGGGAATCGGAGTGCGTGTGCGGGAGAATGCCTGAGACTCGGCGCGACTCAGCGGGTGCGGCGCGCGATGCCTGACTCGCGCACGACGATCGCGAGCGCCTCGCGCACGCGATGCGGCGCGCCTTCGATCCGCCAGGCCTCGCGGCCCTGCGGATCGACGAGAACGATCGTACTCCCGTGCACGACCATGCCGTTGTCGGGATCACGCTCGCGCGCGATGCGCCAGACGTCGAGCGCGGCATTCACCTCGTCGACGGCGCCCGAGAGCATGCGGTCCTGCGGCCCGAGCTCCCAGGCGGTGCCGATCGCGACGAGCCGCTCGGGGGTGTCTCGCCACGGATCGAGCGTGACGACGAGGAGCGGCACCTGCTCCGCGGCCTCGTCACTGCGCGCGCGCCGCGCCTGCTGCACGATCAACGGACAGATGTCCTCGCAGTGGCCGAAGGCGAAGGTCACCATGACCCACTGCCCGCGGTATGCGTCGAGCCGCGTGACCGCCCCGTGCTGATCGATCAGTGCGAGTGGCGCGGCGGGCGCAGTGCCGCGTGCCGGCAGCGGCGACGAGACCGCGAAACTCTCGTCGACCGGTACGAGACCACCGGCCGATGCGACGCGGCGCGCGGTGGCGAAGAGTCCGCTGACGCCGAGGAGGACGACGGCGGTGGAGGTGAGCCGGCCGGGGATGCCGCGATGCAGCTTCGCGAGCCCCGCGCGGAGCTCGACTCCCCAGACGACGTAGAGCACGGCGAACATGCCGATCGGTTCGCCGACGAGCAGCAGCCATCCGCCCGCGTTGGGCAGTCCGGTGCGCGAGGCGCCGAAGCAGACGTCGCGCGCGACGACGATCCACTCGGGCGCGCCGGCCCCGAGCGGCCAGAGGGCGAGCGCCCACCAGCCGGCCGTGATGGCGAGGATCGCCGCGAGTGCCACGACCGCCAGCGGCGGCCGTGACATCGTGGCGTCGGTCATCCGATCTTCCAGAGGAACGAGAGCAGTTTCCAATTCGTGAAGTAGTACGCGATGAAGGCGAGCAGGAAGATCGCGACGAGCACGATGGTGCCCGGCGTGGGTCCCATCCAGCCGCGGGCCGGAGCGTGCAGCTCCTCGTTGCGCGCGTCGACGTCGGCCGTCTGAGCCGGCGGGTGCGTGAGCCCGTATGGCACGCCGACCATCTCGGTGCCGATCGTGATCTTGCCGAGCGGTTCGCCGAAGAAGACCGACTTCACGGCGATGAGGATGAAGCCGAGCGCGGCCGTCACCGCGAGGATACCGCCGATGCCCATGACGGCGAGGAAGATGTCGACCGCCGGGTTGAACTCGACCCCGAAGGCGGCACCGCTGAACGAGATGTCCCAGTGCCGGCGTGGGACGCCGAAGCTCCCGGCGAACGTCATCCCCATGGAGAGCAGGAAGATGCCGATCGAGAAGAGATACGGCTGGATCTTCGCGAAGCCCCAGAACGCGACCTTGCGCTGGAAGATGAGCGGAAGGAGGTAATACGTGGCGCCCATGAAGGCCATCGCCGTGCCGCTCACGACCGTCGAGTGGAAGTGCCCCGGCACGCGCAGCGTGTTGTGCGCGATGATGTTGATCTGCTCGGTGCCGATGGTGACGCCGGTGATGCCGCCCACGAACCCGAAGAAGATCACCGAAAGCACGAGCGAACTGAATCCGGGATCGCCCCAGGGCGCGCGGCGCAGCCAGCCGAACAGTCCCTTGTTGAAGCCGCGGAGCCGCATGCCGAGCTCCATGCCGGCCGGCACGGTGAAGCCGTGGATCATCGACGCGAGCACGGCCATGTACATGAAGTAGGACGTGTTCGTGATCTTCCACGCCGGGCCGAAGCCGGGGTCGACGAGGAGATGGTGGGCGGAGGCCATCGAGATGAAGAGCACGTAGAGCACGAAGGCGCTGCGGCTCACCTTCTCGTTGAGCACGACCGCGCCGACCGTCAGCGCGCCGAGCATGTACCAGATCGCGACCATCGCGGCCATGTTGATCTGCTGTGACGAATGGCCGAGGCCCCACCAGATCATCTTGTACACCTGCGGGTCGATCGACTCGATGATGCCCAGCGACCAGAGGAAGGTCGGGATGTAGATGATGGCGCCGTGCAGCAGCGTGATCACCGCGATGATCGCCGCGGTGACGGCGCCGTACACCACGAGCGGCATCGAGCCCTCGTAGGTGCGCTCGCGTTTGGCGATGGTGATCGTCGCGAAGAACTGCCCGGTGACGCCGAGCGCGCCCACCGCGAACAGGATGATCCCGAGGTAGAAGACGGGATGCGCCTTGAGCGGCGGGTAGGACGTGAAGAGCACGTCGGCGCGGCCGGTCCACTGCGTCCA
>JAYTNC010000229.1:0-1611 GCA_043748515.1 Gemmatimonadota bacterium
CTCGACGTCTCCGGCGTGACGCCCGGTACGGAGGTCGTGGTGTTCAAGTTCGCGCCGGTGCCGGCAGGCGGCTCGACACGCCTGCGGATGTACGAGACCTACACCGACGCCGCGCGGTATCGGCTCGAGGGCGACGAACTCGTCTGGGACCGTGGCTTCGGCCGGCCGATCAACACGGTGGTGCTGCCGGCCGGGTGGCTCCTCACCAACAGCTCGATCCCCGCGACGGTCACCACGCGCGAAGACGGGCGCGTGCAGCTCGACTTCATCAATGCGCGCCCAGACGAGATCCAGGTGCTGATCACGGCGCGCCGGCGACGGTGAGCCGGCGCGCTCCGGTGCCGCGGCCGATCCTTGTCAGGCGATCGGCTTCACCGGCGCCACGTACACCGCCGGGACCCCGTTCCGCTGCAACAGCGCGTTGAACCGCGAGAGCTCCTCGCGCTCGATCCGCTCCAGTTCCCGCATCTGGACGTCGAGCCGCGCCCGCAGCCCGTCGTAGACCTCGCCGTTCTGCTTGGTCGGCGCGTACGACCCGGTCTGCAGCTGCATGTTGAGCGTGATGAACTTGTTGTAGAGCTTCACCGGCATGTCGAGCGTGCACTGGTCCACGTGGCACCCGACCTCGTACAGCTCGGCGCGCACGGCCTCGATCTTCGAGCGCACGGCCTTGGCCGAGTCACCGAGCATCCGCGCGACGCTCGAGTCGGCGGCGCGCTTCGCACGGTCCGAGAGCTGCGCCTGCAGGTCCTCGGCACGTTTCACGCCGTCCACGATGTCGGTGATGCGGTCGACCACGCGCTGCGATGCCGCGTACTGCGCCGTGAGCTCGGCGGTGGTGCTCATCACGCGCGGATCGGCCGCGACGGTGAAGCGCCGCGAGAGCGTGTCGCTCCCGACGATCAACCGCACGCCGTATTCGCCCGGCGGCACCCAGGCCCCGCGCAACGTTCCGAAGTCGAGCACCGTGTTGGGCAGCTTCGGCGCCGAGCGCGTGCGAAGGTTCCAGACGAAGCGGTTGGTGCCGCGCCGCACCGGCACGATCGAATCCGCAGGCTGGTACGCGATGCTGTCGGCAGTGAGCGCGGTGTCGGCGCCCGAGAAGCGGCGCAGCACCGCGCCGCGCGCATCGGTGAACTCGAGCGTCACCTTCGCCGTCGTGCCGGCGGCCAGCCACCAGTCGACGAGCACGCCCGAGCGCGGGTTCTCGCCCGTGCCATTGCCGCCACCGCCGCCGGCCCACAACAGGGCCGTGGCCGGCTGGAAGAGATGCACCGGCTTGCGCGTCACGCTGTCGGCGAGCTGACGCAACGGCGAGAGATCGTCGATCGCCCAGAACGACCTGCCGTGCGTCGCGGCGATCAGGTCGTTGCCCTGCACGCGCAGGTCGCGCACGCTCACACGCGGGAGGTTGAGCTGCAGCGGGCGCCAAGTCGCGCCGTCATCGAGGGAGGTCCAGACGCCGTACTCGGTGCCCGCGTAGAGTAGCCCGCGTCGCGCCGGGTCCTCGCGCACGACGCGCGTGTATGCGGTGCGCGGGATGCCGTTCGTGATCTTGGTCCAGGTGCGGCCGTAGTCGCTCGTCTTCCAGAGATACGGCGCGAAGTCGTC